>NZ_JALBGZ010000333.1:0-6808 GCF_023006515.1 Bradyrhizobium sp. PRIMUS42 | reverse complement strand
AGTGGGCCTATTGGATGGAAGGCAAGCCGGCCTCGAAGTGCTGCGCGATGCGATCGCGCGCGTCGGTGCACGCGTGCCGGCCGAGGCGGCGTAAGTCGGCTAAGCATGATCCGGAAAAGTGCGCAGCGGTTTTCCGAAAAGATCATGCTTAAATAACAACCTGAAGCCCGATGGCGATCCATCCTGATCGCATCGCGCTTTAGTCGATCGCCGTGCGCGAGCGGCGGTGGCCGCTCTGAAGCTCGGGATAGCCCGTGAGCATCAGCTTGTCGGCGCGGACGCCCCAGCTTTCCAGGCGGTCGAGGAAGCTCATGCCGAGCAGATTGGTCTTCATCTGCCCGCGCTGGACGACGAGGGCCGGCACCGATTTTTCAACCAGATGGCCGACGGAGAGGCGCTCCAGCGTGAGGCGAGCTGCCTTGGTATGACCACCGGCGGTTTCGAGATCGACGTCGTATTCGAGCATCTCGAGCGGCAGCCCGATTGCTTTCGCGGTTTCCCAGGTCAGCACGACCGACGTCGCACCGGTATCGATCACCATCGGCGCTGCGACACCGTTGATCTTCGCACGCAGCGCAAATTCGCCGCCCTGGCCGCGTGGGATCTGCACGGCGGGGGCGGGCGTCGCCGTCTGCGCGCGAAAAATGTGCGAGACCTTGTGGCTGGCGCGCGCGATCTGATCGGGATCACCATAGGCGACGACCGCACCTGCCGTGCCGGCGAGCATGACGAGAACGAGCAGGAAGCGGATCATTGCGCGCCTCCGGAGGCGCGCAGGCCGCTCAGGTGCGTTTGAGAGATCCCACGATCGGCACAAGTCCAGCTTCCGTCATGCGTGCCGGCAACAGGGCCATGACCGCGAGCCGGTCCGCGCTTTCCATGGCGTGCCAGCGCGCGATCTCGGGCAAGGTCCGGCCGCAGCCGAAGCATAGCTTGGTCCTGGGATCGATCATGCAGACTGCGACGCACGGCGTTTCTTTGCTCATTCGGACATAGTGGGGGATTGTCGGGCATGTCTGCAAGCATCTGGTTACGAGCCCGTGCCTGCGCTCATGATCGGCTTGTGGCGCGGCCGGCGCTTCTCGTCGGGCAGTACGGAACTCTCCGGCTGGAGCGGCGGAGAATCATCCGACAGCGGTGCAAGCGCGCTCATGACGCGCTCCGGCGGGAAGGTGACGATCACCTCGGTGCCGATGCGCAGCTTGGATTTCAGCGTGAACGTGCCGCCATGCAGGTCGATCAGATTCTTGGCGATCGGCAGACCGAGACCGGCGCCCTGTTCGGCCGACTTGATCGAGTTGGAGCCCTGGCCGAACGAGGCGAGCACGACCGGGATCTCGTCCTCGGGAATGCCGGAGCCGGAATCCTTCACCGAGAGATATTGTCCACCCGAAGCGGTCCAGCCGGCCTTGAGCCAGATCTCGCCGCCCTGCGGGGTGAACTTGATCGAGTTGGACAGCAGATTGAGCACGACCTGGCGGATCGCGCGCTCGTCGGCCCAGAGCCGCGGCATGGCCTGCTCGAACACTTCGTGGATGGTGATGCCGCGGCTCGAGGCACGCAGCTTCATCAGATGATGGCAGTCGGCGACGATGCCGACCAGTGACACCGCTTCCTCGTTCAGCTCGTAGCGGCCGGCCTCGATCCGCGACAGATCTAGGATCTCGTTGATGAGGTTGAGCAGGTGCACGCCCGAATTGTGGATGTCCGCCGAGTACTCCTTGTAGACCGGTACCGCATGCGCGCCGAAAATCTCGCTCTTCATCACCTCGGAGAAACCAAGGATGGCATTCAGCGGCGTGCGCAGCTCGTGGCTCATCTGCGCGAGGAAGCGCGACTTGGCGACGTTGGCGGATTCGGCGCGATGGCGCGCTTCGTCCGAGATCGCCTTGGCCTGTTCGAGCTCGCCGATCAGCGCGTCCTTTTCGGCGCGTGCTTCCAGCGTGGCGAAGGTGGAGGAGTGCAGGCGATGCGCCAGCAGCACGAAGTAGCCTTCGGCGGCGAGCGCCAGCGCAGCCAGGACGTAATTGTCCAGCGAGCCGGTCATCGCGAAGCTCAGCGCCATTGCGACCGCGACCGGCGCGGTGGCGGCAAGGGCGGCGATCGGCAGATTGGCGGCGAGCATGCTCGATACTGCGATCACCAGCAGCATCAGGAACATCATCAGCGTTTCCGTGACCATATCGAGCACGGGATGGATCAGGATCGCCATCCAGCACAGGCCATAGAGCAGGTCGAGCACGACGAAGCGCGTCCGCCATGCCCGCGTCGCGGCTGGAGAGCTGGGCTCGGTCAGGAACCGCCGGCAACTGCGGATCATGGCGCTGTGAATGCAGAGCATGCCCGCGGTCCAGGCTGCGGCCGGGATCGGCTGCATCCACAGCCCGAACAGCACGCCGGTCGCGACCACCAGCAGCATCACGACGTAGGAAGCCGATAGCCGCGTCTGGGCGTATTGACGCAGCATCTCGGCGTCGAAGGCCGGCCGGGTTCCGCTGGTCGATGTTAACTTGTCGCGGGCCTCGCGCACCCGCTGCGCCGCAGCCCTTCGGCTGCTCGCCGATGGAGCGCTCACCGGCTCGGCCGGAAGCTCCACAACCTCGGGCTTTTCAGCGGGGTTACTCATCAAGCAACACGATTCCTGCCCACGCCGGACGCGGGCCTTCTGCATTCTCTATCTCTGGCAAGAAATCCTTAAGAGGTGACTTAAGGAGCTAAAGAATTACGTTAACCCGGCGTTAATTTGGATCTCGGCCGTGCCGATCAATTCAGCGCCGCATACTGTACGATGTATACCACCGCTCCGGCCAGATATCCCACGAGCGCGGGACCTGCGATGCGGCGGGCGTACCAGAAGAACTCGATCTTCTCGAGCCCCATGGCGGCAACGCCCGCGGCCGAGCCGATGATCAGGATCGAGCCGCCAGTGCCGGCGCAATAGGCGATGAACTCCCAGATGAAGCTGTCCGGCGGATATTGCGTCAGATTGTACATGCCCATCGTTGCCGCGACGAGCGGCACGTTGTCGATGATGGCGCTCAAGAGGCCGAGCAGGATGACGATGATGTCGAGACGACCGACCGTGGCGTCGAGCCATTTGGCCAACAGCTCGAGGACGCGGGCGTGCTCCAGGCACGCGACGGCCATGAGGATGCCGACGAAGAACACGATGGAACTCATGTCGATGCGGGTCAGCGCATGGACGAGGGTGAGGGGGCGACGCGCATCCTCGTCCTTGTGGCGGTGAACGATCTCGCCGACCAGCCAGAGGATCCCCAGCCCGAACAGGATGCCCATGAAGGGGGCGAGGTGCGTCACGGCCTTGAAAACCGGGACCGCGACCAGTGTACCGAGCCCGAGATAGAACATCAGATTGCGCTCGAACAGCTCGACCCTGAGAGCCTGCGCTTCCCGCTGCAGCGGCGGACCGATGTCCTTCCCCCTGACAGAGTAGCCGATGATGAGCAGGGGTATCAGCAAATTGAGCAGTGACGGCAGGAACACCGCCTTCATGATGCTGACAGGCGTGATCTGCCCCCCGATCCAGAGCATCGTCGTCGTGACGTCTCCGATCACGGTCCAGGCGCCGCCGGCATTGGCGGCAATCACGATGATGGACGCAAACAGCAGGCGGTCGTTTTTGTTGCCGATCAGCTTCTGGATCAGCGAGATCATCACGATGGTGGTTGTCAGATTGTCGAGGATCGAGCTCAGGAAGAACGTCACGAAGCCGATGATCCACATCAGAGTGGTCTGCTTCGTGGTGCGGATGATCGAGGTGATGACTTCGAAGCCGTTGTGGGCGTCGATCACCTCGACGATCGTCATGGCGCCGATCAGGAAGAAGACGATTTGCGCAGTCGATGCGACGGATTCGTCGAGCTGGTGGTTGACAAGCGAGGCGTCGCCGACGGACATCGCATAGATGGTCCAGAGCAGGCCCGCCCCCAGGAGAGCCGAAGCGCTCTTGTTGACGCCGAGCGGGTGTTCGAGCGCGATGGCTGCGTACGCAACGATGAAAACGGCGGCTATCGCGCTCAGCAAATCGGTCCCCCCCGAATTCGTTGTTCGGCTCAATTTGCGCTTGTCCGGCCTTTACGCGGCGTCGCGCAGGCGTCAAGGCCGGTGACGGTCGCGAGCAGCCCGAGCAACGCCATGGTCATCGGCGACATGCCGCCGGAGGATTTCTCGGAGCTCGGCGTAGAGGGGCCGCGGGGGCCGTTCTGCATGCCGTTGAGGACGTCGAGTAGACCCATGGTGCTCTCCTTTGGCGTCTCGTTCGGCGAGCGCTCGCCGCTGACTGCCCCCCGGGGCAAAAACATATGAGGCTCTCATGACGGTTACAAGGCGGATGCGACGTGATGGGCAGCCGGTCTCGCCTCTGCTATCGAGGGCGGGTCGTTCAGGGAGCAAGGCCAAGTGATGACGGATCGACCGATCGTGTTGGCCGGCGCGGGTGCCATCGGCTGCTTCGTCGGCGGCATGCTGGCGACCGCGGGCCGCCGCGTCGCGCTGCTGGTGCGGCCGCGGATGAAGACCGAGATCGAGCGGTTCGGCCTGCGGTTGACCGATTTCGACGGCTCCGAGAAGAAGCTCGGTGCGGGCCAGCTCGCGCTGTCGGAGGATCCTTCGATCTTCCACAGCGCGGGCATCGTGCTGGTCACGGTGAAGAGCGCCGACACCGCCGATGTCGCGGACCAGATCGCACAGCATGCGCCCGAGGATGCCGTCATCGTCTCGCTTCAGAACGGCGTCGGCAATGTCGCGGTGCTGCGCGAGCGGCTCGGCCGCCGCCGCGTGCTCGCCGGTATGGTGCCGTTCAACGTGATTGCAATGGGCGAGGGACGCTTCCATCGCTCGACCTCCGGCGACATCCATATCGGCGAGGATGCCGAGAACACGGCGGCGGCGCTCTCGGTGCCCGGCCTTGCCATGCGCGCGAGCGGCGACATCACCGGCGTGCAATGGGGCAAGCTGATCATCAATCTGAACAATGCGCTCAGCGCGCTGTCCGACATGCCGCTCGCCGCGCAACTGGCCAACCGCGACTGGCGCAGGCTGTTCGCGGACCAGATGGCCGAGGGGCTCGCCGCGCTGAAGGCCGCCGGTATCGCGCCGGTCTCGGCGACGCCGATCCCGATGAACTGGACGCCCGCCTTGCTGCGGCTCCCCGACATGATCTTCAACGCGATCCTGGGACGAACCATGAAGATCGATCCCGAGGCGCGCTCCTCGATGTGGCAGGACCTGAAACAGGGCCGCAAGACCGAGATCGACTATCTCCAGGGCGCAGTCATCGCGCTCGCCGAGCAAAGCCATGTCGAGGTGCCGCTGATGCGCCGCATTGTTGCGCTGATCAAGCAAGCCGAGGCGGCCGGCAACGGACCGCCGCATCTGACGCCGCCGCAGATCCGCGGCGTGGCTTGAGTGCGAGGGAGGAACGTGATGAAGCGTGGTTTTGTAATCGGGCTCGCGCTTGCCGCGTTCTGCGGCGCATCGACGCTCGCTCACGCGAGGCCGCCGACGGTCTTGAACTCTCCCGGTTATGATAGGCGATTGCAGGAGAGCCGGTCGCAGTTGGGCAGTTCGCCGACAGTTAGCGAGCCCGCGACGGCGCCGGTGGTCAAACCGAGGCACAGCAAGAAGAGGCGCACGAACTGAGGGTGGGAGTTGATCTCCATCCAACTCGTCATTGCGGCTTGTAGGGTGGCAAAAGCGAAGCGTGCCCACCATCGTACTTTGTCTTGCCGGAGTGGTGGGCACGGCGCGCGAAGCGCGCGCCTTTGCCCACCCTACAAGTCGGTGCGAGAAAACTCAGCTCTTCTTCGCCGGCTTGCTCGGGATCGGGTTGAACAGCTTCTTCAGATCGTTCAAGCTTTCCGATAGCCGCGGCCATTCGCAGGAGAACGAGCCCTTGGTGCAGGTTGCGCCCTTCGGCCGCGGACCTACGGTCTGCTGCACCTTCGGTCGCTCGGCGGGGATAGGCACGCGCTCGACGTCGGTTCGCAATGCGATCTGCTGCAGTTGCCGCGCCTGTTGCTCCTGCTGCTCGCGCTGTTGGCGCGCGGTTGCCTGGGCGGCTTCGTTACTGCGCCGCTCTTTGGCGAGATAGGCGGTGTAGGCTTCGTCGATCTTCTTCTGCTCCTCCGGCGTCGGGTTGGGCCCGGCGATGTCGAAGGTGCGATCCTGCAGGAAGTCGTAATAGGAATAACCGCCGCCTGGCTTGCGGCGGCCGGCAAACTTGGCGTTGCAGTTGGCAAGCGCGGATGTCTTCTCGGCCTTGGTCGCGGCCTTCTCGGCGGCGTCGGCGCATTCTTCGAAGTCGACCGGCGCGCGCTTCCACCATTGCGCCTGGACATGCGGTAGCGTCAGCAGAAGACATCCTGCTGCGGCAACGAGAAGGAGCACCGCACGACGCAATGCAATCAGGGACGACATTCTACGAGAGCATTCCTTGCAAAACTCAACCCGAACTGAGTCGAGCCAGATTTTTGCCTCTTTATCGCCGGCTTGTCACCCATGGAACCCGGGAAATTCATGGCTGTGATGCTGACATTTTGTGCTTGACGTGGCGCAGGAGTCACAGCGTCGCGCTGGCCGGCTGCTACACTTCGCCCCGCGACCGCCTCATCCGAGGCGACGCCAAGAAAACGAAATGGAAACACCTGATGTTGCTGCCCCTGTCCGACGTGCCGCGCTGGTACGCTGAGCGCAAACCACCCGGCACGATCGCCGTCCGCCATGGGCAGGACGCGCTGACATGGGACGAGCTCGAGCGCGGTGCCAACCGGCGCGCGCGGGCGTTCTC
>NZ_JALBGZ010000332.1:0-6834 GCF_023006515.1 Bradyrhizobium sp. PRIMUS42 | reverse complement strand
CGTCGCCGAGGTCGGCAAGCAGGCCGCGCTGATGGCGCCGACCGAGATCCTGGCGCGCCAGCACATCAAGACCATCGCCCCGCTCGCCGAGCGTGCCGGCATGCGGGTCGCGATCCTCACCGGGCGAGAAAAAGGCAAGGAGCGGCGGGAGCTGTTGGCGCAGCTTGCAGCCGACGAAATCGATCTCCTCGTCGGCACCCACGCGCTGATTCAGGACGACGTGATCTTCCATGATCTCGCGCTCGCCATCGTCGACGAGCAGCACCGTTTCGGCGTGCGCGAGCGCCTCGCGCTCACGTCCAAGGGCGAAGCCGTCGACGTGCTGGTGCTGAGCGCAACGCCGATCCCGCGCACGCTGGTGCTGACCTATTTCGGCGACATGGACATCTCCGAGCTGCGCGAGAAGCCGGCCGGCCGCCAACCCATCGACACCCGCGCGGTGCCGATGAGCCGGATCAGCGAGGTCATGGAGGGCGTCGGCCGAGCGCTCGAGTCTGGCAAGCTGGTGTACTGGATTTGCCCGCTGGTCGAGGAATCCGAGGCGGAGGGCACCGAGCATCTTACCAACGCGACCAAGCGCTTCGAAAGCCTGCAAAAGCGCTTCGGCGAGCGTGTCGGCCTCGTCCACGGCCAGATGAAGGGCACGGAAAAGGACCGCGTGATGGCGCAGTTCGCCGCGCACGAGATCGGGCTGCTGGTCGCGACCACCGTGGTCGAGGTCGGCGTCGACGTTCCGGCCGCCACCATCATGGTGATCGAGAACGCCGAACGCTTTGGACTTGCGCAACTGCACCAGCTGCGAGGGCGCATCGGGCGCGGCTCGGAAGCCTCAACCTGCCTGCTACTCTACTCGGAGCCGCTCGGCGAGATGTCGAAGGCGCGGCTGAAGGTGATCCGCGAGACCACCGACGGTTTTCGCATTGCCGAGGAAGATCTGAAGCTGCGCGGCGAAGGCGACGTGTTAGGGGTGCGCCAGAGCGGCCTGCCCGGCTACCGCATCGCGCGCCCGGAGGTGCATGGCCAGCTGATCGCCCAGGCGAGAGACGAGGCGCTGCGCATCTTGAAGGACGATCCGAAGCTCAAGGGCGAGCGCGGCGAGGCGCTGCGGTGCCTGCTATATCTCTACGAGCGCGATGAAGCGATCCCGCTGATCGGGGCGGGTTAGCTGCAGCGCCGCTGCCGCAAGGTGGTGACTGGCGTAAGAGCGTCGGGCCCTCCCCGTCATTGCGAGCGCAGCGAAGCAATCCAGAATCTTTTCACGGAGGCACGCTGGATGACTTCGCTGCGCTCGCAATGACGATGTGGGTGCAGACTAGCCCAGCGGGCCAAAGGGTGCGTCTCGGTCTTCGACCAAAGCGTCATCTTTCGCCGCGGCCAACTTCATGCGACCCTCCCGCCATGCGCCGGATCATACGACGCGGCCCGATCTGCCCGAAGCTGCCGCGAACGGTTCGACTGGAAATTGATGAAAGAGGCGTGGCGCTATGACACGGAGCGCGTGCCGGTCATCGAGGCCGAGCGCATCCAATATGGCCCCGATGTCCCCGTCGTGCGCTTGCGACGCGATCGGGACATCCAGGGCTTTCTGGACTTGGTTTCAGTGAACGGCGAGTGAGCCCATACGGAATCAGGCCTTCTTCTGCGCGATGCGCGCAGCAAACGCCTTCATCAGTTCCGCATCCACCGCGTCGCCCTGCGCATCCTCGGCCAGATGCTCGAACCACTTCGCAAAGCCCTCATAGATCTGGCTGGCCGGATGATCGGGGCCAAGGAAGCCGGAAATCTCGCGCATCTCCGCAACCCAGCGATAGGCTTTGGGAAGCATGTCCGGCAGCGCCACTTCGAGCCGCGCCAGAATTGCGGGCTGGCTCAGTGCGAGCTCGTCGCGCAGCGCATCCGCCGCGCCCGCTTTCGTGGCCGCAACCACCATGGCCGAGCCGATGCCGGCAAGGCCCTTGACGATGCCGGCATAGGACATCTTGAGCGCAGAGGCCGCGCCGACCGGGCCCGCGACGATGCGCACGTCGAGGCCGAAATCCTTCAGAACCGCCGCGTCCCTGGCATAGTCGCCGGACATGTAGAGGGCCGGGCTCTTGCCGCCGGGCTGCGGCGGGAAGCCGATGATGCCGCCATCCACGAACGGCGCCTGTGCCGAGCCGATGATCTCCTCGATCCGTTGTACGGTATCGACGTTGACCGCGTTGCAGTCGACCACGAGCGGCTTCTTCTCACGCCTGACGATCAGCGCGGCCAGCCGTTCCGCCAGCGCCACCGCCTCGCCCGGCGGCACGATCGACAGAATGATATCGGCATCGGCGATCGCATCGTCCTCGGCGCCGATCATGCCGGCGTCCGCGGCCCGTTTCAGCGTCGCCTCACTCCGTCCCTTGAGCGAGGTCAGCACGCGCGCGCCATGTTCGCGGAGGCGGCGGGCGATGGCGCTGCCCATGGCACCGGGGGCGAGGATCGCAATGGTTTTGGACATCGTGCACTCCAGGTCGAATTCCGAGCGAGGCGCTCAGTTCAACCGGGAGATTAGCAGAGGACGAAAGTGCTTGCGTGAATGCGGCCATCCGAAACGGGAATGGCCCTACTCCACCTTCGCAGGCTGGGGCTTGAGCGCCGACGCATTGGCGATGCGTGCGGCATTCGCCACGCCGGCAAGCGCCGCGGCCTTCTTCGGATCGGGCGCCGAGCCCGGCTGCACCACGCCGGCCGACATGATCAGCGTCGCCGCGTCTTCGGTGCTCATGTCGACTTCGACGATCTTGCTCTTGGGCACGTAGAAGAAGAACCCGGTGGTCGGGTTCGGCGAGCACGGCAGGAACACGGAGACATGCTCCTCCTGCCCCGGCAGGCTGCGCGCGACCTCTTCATTCGGCGATTGCGAGATCAGCACGATCGACCACATGCCCGGCGAGGGAAACTCGACCAGGCCGACTTTGCGGAAGCTCGAGCCCTTGCCCGAGAACAGCGTCTCGAACACCTGCTTCAAGCCGCGATAGATGGCGCGCACCGCCGGGATCCGGCCGAGGAGCGTTTCGCCGACATCGACCAGCGTCCGGCCGATCAGATTGGCCGCGAGGAAGCCGACCAGCGTCAGTGTGAAGAAGGCGACAACCAGTCCCCAGCCGGGAATGACGTACGGCAGATAGGTTTCCGGCCGATAGGCGAGCGGCACGAACGGCCGCACCACGCCATCGACCCAGGTGACGAACCACCAGACCAGGTACAGCGTGATCGCGATCGGCCCTGTGACGATGAGGCCGGTCAGAAAGTAATTGCGGAAGCGGCCCATCAGGCCGGTATGCGGTTCCGGGAGGGGATCAAGAGGCGCAGGCGCGTCGTCGCGGGGGGTCATTCGGGTTCCAAGTCGGTCGCAGCACACAAGCTAGGGTCTTCTAGCAGGTTTTGGAAGGCCGCGACCGGTTGATATCCCCTCTGCCTATTCCACGGTCACCGATTTCGCGAGATTGCGCGGCTGATCGACGTCGGTGCCCATGACGACAGCCGTGTGATAGGCGAGCAGCTGCACCGGGACAGCATAGACCATCGGCGTAAAGGCCGCCGCCATGTCGGGCATGACGATGGTGACGAGGGACTCGACCGTCGCCTCTTCCGCGCCCTTCGCGTCCGTCATCAGGATGATGTTGCCGCCGCGGGCGGCGACCTCCTGCATGTTGGAGACCGTCTTCTCGAACACCCGGTCGTGAGGCGCGATGACGACGACCGGCATGGTCTCGTCGATCAGCGCGATCGGCCCGTGCTTGAGCTCACCGGCGGCATAGCCCTCGGCGTGGATATAGGAGATCTCCTTCAGCTTCAGCGCGCCTTCGAGCGCGAGCGGGAAGCTGGTACCGCGGCCGAGATAGAGCACGTCGCGGGACTTGGCGATCCGGTGCGCGAGCTTTTCGATCTGCGGCTCAGTGGTGAGCGCATCCGCCATCAGGCGCGGGATCTCGACCAGGCCGTGAACCAGCTTGGTCTCGTCCTCGTCGGACAATTCGCCTCTGGCCTTGCCGGCCGCGATCGCAAGATTTGCCAGCACCATGAGCTGGCAGGTGAAGGCCTTGGTCGAGGCGACGCCGATCTCGGGCCCGGCGAGCGTTGGCAGCACGGTCTCGCTCTCGCGCGCGATCGTCGAGGTCGGCACGTTGACGATGGCCACCGTATGCACGCCCTGATCCTTGGCGTAGCGCAGCGCCGCCAGCGTGTCGGCGGTCTCGCCCGATTGCGAGATGAAGATCGCCAGATCGCCCTTGCGCAAGGGCGCCTCGCGATAGCGGAATTCGGAGGCGACATCGACCTCGACCGGCACGCGCGCGAAACGCTCGAACCAGTATTTTGCGACGAAGCCGGCGTAGCTCGCGGTGCCGCACGCGGTGATGTTGATGCGCTGGATATTTCTGAAGTCGAACGGCAGCTTGACCGGCAGCGAGACGCGCTCGGTCGCCATGTCGACATAGCGCGCCAGGGTGTGGCCGACCACTTCCGGCTGCTCGTGGATCTCCTTGGCCATGAAGTGGCGGTAATTGGCCTTGTCGACCAGCGAGGTCGAGGCGGCGTGCCTGATCTTGTCGCGCTGGACGGCGTGGCCGTCCTTGTCGAAGATCGTTGCGCTCTTGCGCGTCAGCACGACCCAGTCGCCGTCCTCGAGATAGCTGATCGTGTCGGTGAACGGGCCGAGCGCGATGGCATCCGAGCCGAGATACATCTCGCCGTCGCCATAGCCGATCGCGAGCGGCGGGCCGTTGCGGGCGCCGATCAGCAGATCGTCGTCACCGGCGAAGATGAAGCCGAGCGCGAAGGCGCCGCGCAAGCGCCCCAGCGCCAGCTTGACGGCTTCGACCGGCTTGTTGCCGCGCGTGAGCAAATCGTCGACGAGATGAAGCACGATCTCGGTGTCGGTCTCGGTGTGGAACACCGCGCCCTTCTTCTCGAGCTCCTCGCGCAGCTCACGGAAGTTCTCGATAATGCCGTTGTGGACCACGGCGACGCGCTCGGTCGCATGCGGATGGGCGTTGTTGACGGTCGGCTTGCCGTGGGTCGCCCAGCGGGTGTGGCCGATGCCGGTCGTGCCCTTGAGCGGCTCGGCTTCCAGCCGCTTCTCCAGATTCTTCAGCTTGCCTTCGGCGCGACGGCGCTCGATGTGCTTGCCTTCGAGCGTGGCGACGCCCGCCGAGTCGTAGCCGCGATATTCAAGACGTTTGAGCGAATCCACCAGCTGCTCTGCAACCGGTTCGCGCCCGAGAATGCCGACAATCCCGCACATGCGGATCACTATCCCCCAAATCGTCGAAAAATCGCCTAAACGACGCGCTCGGTTTTTAGCGAAGTTCCTAGGGAACCATATACTCAATAATTATTGCGGATTGAGACAGGATGGACCGCAACCTGAGCTTCGCCTGCGTCGAATTGGCCGGCGTTAAACCGCGCGCGTTAACTTGTTGTCAATATGTTTGGCCAACGATTCCGCGCCAGGAGAGTATGGCCATGAAAGGCTCGTCCGACCGTAAAGGTCTATCGCCGATGTACCTGCGCGCCAGCGAGACCACGGGCACGCATTTGGCACATTGGCCGCCGCCCCAGCGCGGCAAGGAAAGCAAGCCACTCTTCGTCAAGCACTCCGAAGGCGAGCCGGCCAAGCGCGCCAAGCCACGCGGCTGGCGTCTGACCCGCGCGATCTTCTCGGAATTCGCCGACGACGAGTAGCCACGTAAGAAACCCTCATGGTGAGGAGCGCGAAGCGCGTCTCGAACCATGAAGGCCCGCATCTCGCCTGCGGCCATCCTTCGAGACGCCCGCTTCCAGCGGGCCCTCAGGATCAGGGCGGAGGATGCTGCGACACAATAGAAATAGAGCTCACTTCTCCGGCTTCTTCCCGCCCGTCTTCATCTCGCGATAGCGCGCAGCGCCGCCTTCCCTGATGGTCTGCTGGTTGCGCTCGAGCGCCATGGCATCGTCAGGCACGTCACGGGTGATCACCGAGCCGGAGCCGATATAGGCGCCGTTGCCTATTCTGACCGGTGCGACGAGCGAGGAATTGGTGCCGACGAAGGCGCCCTGCCCGATCACCGTCTTGTGCTTTTTGAAGCCGTCGTAGTTGCAGGTGATGGTCCCGGCGCCGATGTTGGAGTTGGCGCCGACGGTGGCATCGCCGATGTAGGAGAGATGATTGACCTTGACGCCGGCCTCCAGCGTCGCCGCCTTGGTCTCCACGAAATTGCCGATGCGCGCGCCGTCGCCGAGCGAGGTGCCGGGCCGCAGCCGCGCATACGGACCGATCGAAACGTTCTTGCCGAGCGTCGTCTGCACGATATGCGAGAAGGAATGGATCACCGTGCCGTCGGCGATCGACACGCCGGGGCCGATCACCACGAACGGCTCGATGGTCACGTCCTTGCCGAAGACGGTATCGGCGGCGAGATAAACGGTTTCAGGCGCGATCAGCGTGACGCCGGCCTCCATCGCCGCTTTCCGCAAGCGCGCCTGCATGACGGCTTCTGCCTCGGCGAGCTGTGCCTTGGTGTTGATGCCGCGCACCTCGTCCTCGCTGGTCTCGATCACCACGGACTCCCATCCCTGCTTGCGGACGGATTCGACCGCGTCCGTCAGATAATACTCGCCCTTGGAATTGGCATTGCCGATTTGCCCGAGGATTTGAAGCGCGCGGCGGCCGTCGATCGCCATCACGCCGGCATTGCACAAATCGATCCTGCGCTCCGCTTCGCTGGCATCAGCCTGCTCGCGGATCGCGACCAGGCGTGCGCCCTCGACGATGAAGCGGCCATAGCCGGTGGGATCGGCGGCGCGGAAGCCGAGCGCGGCAATCGC
>NZ_JALBGZ010000331.1:0-6840 GCF_023006515.1 Bradyrhizobium sp. PRIMUS42 | reverse complement strand
CCAGCGGCTCGCCGATCACGCCGGTCGAGGCCAGGAAGATCTCGCCCTCGCTGCATCCGACCGCCTTGGCCGCGATCTTGGCGGTCAGCGCGGTGGAGGCGCGGCCGGTCTTGCCGGTGAAGGCATTGGCGTTGCCGGAATTGACGACGAGGGCGCGTGCCTTGCCGCCCTTCAGCTTGGCGCGGCACCATTCCACGGGGGCGGAGGGGCATTTTGACTTGGTGAAGACGCCGGCGACCGCAGTGCCCTTGTCCATCACCGCCAGCAGCACGTCCGTGCGGTTCTTGTAGCGGATGCCGGCCTCGGCCGTCGCGAGACGGATGCCCGCGATGGTGGGCATGTCGGGAACAGTTTTCGGGGCGAGAGGAGAGACGGAAGAGGACATCGCGGGGCGCCTTGGTGGGGTCTGGATATGCAGATGCCCGGCACGGGGGCCGGGCATCACGACACGTTAGATACTCTTGGCGTCAGCGAAGTGACAGCGAATTCTTACTCTTCGCGGTCTTACTTCTTAGCAGGCGGCGCCATCTTGCTGTCAGACGGCTTGGCTGCGTCCGCCGGCTTGGCATCCGACTTGGCATCCGCCGCCGGCTGGTCCAGCCGCTCGACCTTGGCTTCGGCGCGCAGCTTGGCGACGTAGTCGGCCTGGGCCTTGCGGGTGACGTACTGCTCGATCTGGGCCTTGACCTGCTCGAAGTCCGGCGCCTTGCGGTTGCGCTTTTCCTCGACCTTGATGATGTGCCAGCCGAACTGCGACTTCACGGGGTCGGAGATCTTGCCGGGCTCCATCGCGAAGGCGACGGTCGAGAATTCCGGCACCATCTGCTCCTTGGTGAAGAAGCCGAGGTCGCCGCCGTCGGCCGAGCCCGGATCCTTGGACTTCTTCTTGGCGAGTTCGGCGAAATCGGCGCCCTTGTCGAGCTCGGCCTTCACCGCCTTGGCCTCGTCCTCGGTCTCGACCAGGATGTGGCGGGCGCGCACCTCCTGCTCGCCGGTGATCTGCTTGGAGGCCTCCTCATAGACCTTCTTCATGGCGTCGGGGGTGGTGGCGGCCTTGCCCTCGCCCGCGAGCAGGCTGTCCATCAGAAGCCGGTTGCGGGCGAATGCCAGGCGCTTCTTGAACTCCTCGCTGTCGGCAACCTTCTTGTCTTCGGCAGCCTTGCTGACGATTTTCATGTCGATCAGGAACGACAGGACGTTCTCGTCCTTGGTCGCCGGGTCCATCTGGGCGAGGCTCGCCCCGAGCTCCTCCTCGGCCATGGCGACGTCGCTCTTCTTGATTTCCGCGCCATTGACCTTCGCCAGCACCGGATCGTCGGCGGCCCGGAGCGGGCCCGCGAACGCCAGGGACAGCGCCAGAGCGAGGCTGCCAGCCAGGGCGGACGCACGGCGAAAACGCTGGCCGGTGGTTACCGGGAACGAGGTGGTCATGGAAAATCCTTATGTTGAAGCAGGGGGCTGCTCGAGCGGGGCGGACACTCGCCCAATTCAGGGGGCCTTGGCAACGCGAAAAGTCTGTCAAAATGATGAATTAGCCGCAATGCGCCCGCCGTTGACAAGGCCCTGACCGGGCCATATCTCTGCCCGGTCGCGACCATGGCGATGGCGTTTATTTTGCTGCGTTTTTGGCCGTTGAACCCAGACTTGTCCAATTCCCACCCATATGGCGGACGCCCCCCGCAGTCCGGGCCAACGGCGCCGTCAGGCGTCACGGTGAGTTGATAGGCAGGGGGGTGACAACTTCTTGGCTGCAACGCGGTTGAATCGCGAACACAGGAACTAGGCATGATCGGCGCGCTCGCCCGCAAGTTTTTCGGCTCCGCCAACGACCGGCGGGTGAAGGGATATCAGTCCCGCGTCAACGCGATCAACGCGCTGGAGGGAGAGGTTTCCAAGCTCTCCGACGAGGCGCTCAAGGCCCGCACCGTCGAGTTCAAGAAGCAGCTCGCCGAGGGCAAGACGCTCGACGACCTCCTCGTCCCCGCCTTCGCAACCGTGCGCGAGGCCGCCAAGCGCACGCTCGGCCAGCGCCATTTCGACGTCCAGCTGATCGGCGGCATGGTGCTTCATGAGGGCGACATCGCCGAGATGAAGACCGGCGAAGGCAAGACGCTGGTCGCGACGCTGGCGGTCTATCTCAACGCGCTCGCCGGCAAGGGCGTCCACGTCGTCACCGTCAACGACTACCTCGCCCGCCGCGATTCCGGCTGGATGGGCGAGATCTACGGCTTCCTCGGCATGACCACCGGCGTGATCGTGCACGGTCTCGACGACGCCGAGCGCAAGGCCGCCTATGCCTGCGACATCACCTATGGCACCAACAACGAATACGGCTTCGACTATCTGCGCGACAACATGAAGTATCGGCTCGAGGACATGGTCCAGCGGCCGCACTTCTTCGCCATCGTCGACGAGGTCGACTCCATCCTGATCGACGAAGCGCGCACGCCGCTGATCATCTCCGGTCCGCTCGACGACCGTTCAGACTTCTACAACACCATCGACGGCTTCCTGCCCAAGCTCGACAAGACCGACTACGAGGTCGACGAGAAGCAGCGTACGGTGACGCTGACCGAAGCCGGCATGGAGAAGATCGAGACCCTGCTGCGCGATGCCGGCCAGCTCAAGGGCGAGTCGCTCTACGACGTCGAGAACGTCTCCGTCGTGCACCACATCAACCAGGCGCTGCGCGCCCACACGCTGTTCACGCGCGACAAGGACTACATCGTCCGCGACGACGAGGTCGTCATCATCGACGAGTTCACCGGACGCATGATGCAGGGCCGCCGCTATTCCGAGGGTCTGCACCAGGCGCTGGAAGCCAAGGAGCATGTGCAGGTTCAGCCGGAGAACCAGACTCTGGCCTCGATCACCTTCCAGAACTATTTCCGGATGTATGAAAAGCTCGCCGGCATGACCGGCACGGCGTTGACCGAAGCCGACGAACTCTTCGACATCTACAAGCTCGAGGTCGTGGAAATCCCGACCAACGTGCCGATCGGCCGCCTCGACGAGGACGACGAGGTCTATCGCACCCACAAGGAAAAATACACGGCCATCCTCGCCGAGATCGAGCGGGCCAATTCGCGGCTGCAGCCGGTGCTGGTCGGCACGGCGTCGATCGAGAAGTCGGAAGTGCTGGCCGAGTTTCTGAAGCAGAACGGCTACAAGCAGATCGATTTCGGCAAGGATAACGCGCTCGACAAGCTTTACGCTGCCGCCCGCGCCGGCAAGCCGGCGAAGCTGTTCGCTGTGCTGAATGCGCGCTTCCACGAGCAGGAAGCCTATATTGTCGCGGAAGCCGGCGTGCCCGGCGCGATCACGATCGCGACCAACATGGCCGGCCGCGGTACCGACATCAAGCTCGGCGGCTCGCTCGAGATGCGCATCCCGAAGGAGACGGCGGGCATCGAAGACGAGGCCGAGAAGGCCAGGAAGATCGAGCAGATCAAGGCCGACGTCGAGCGCTTCCGCGACATCGTGCTGAAGGCCGAAGAGGTCGTCGAGATCGAGCCGGCGAAGGGCAACAAGCCCGCCAAAACCGTGACGAAGCCCGGCGGCCTCTACATCATGGGCTCCGAGCGCCACGAATCCCGCCGTATCGACAACCAGCTGCGCGGCCGTTCCGGCCGTCAGGGCGACCCCGGCCGCTCGAAATTCTTCCTGTCGCTGGAAGACGATCTGATGCGCATCTTCGGCTCGGACCGCCTCGACAGCATGCTGCAGCGTCTCGGCCTGCAAGAGGGCGAGGCAATCATTCATCCCTGGATCAACAAGGCCCTGGAGAAGGCGCAGCAGAAGGTCGAGGCGCGCAACTTCGACATCCGCAAGAACCTCCTCAAGTTCGACAACGTCCAGAACGACCAGCGCAAGGTGATCTTCGACCAGCGCGTCGACCTGATGAAGGACGAGAGCGTCGCCGAGACCGTCACCGACATGCGCCATGCCTTCATCGACGACCTCGTCGCCAAGCACGTGCCCGAGCATGCCTATGCCGAGCAGTGGGACGTTGCGGGTCTGAAGGACGAACTGAAGCGCGTGCTCGATCTCGATCTGCCGGTCGACGACTGGGCCAAGGAAGAGGGCATCGCCGACGAGGAGTTGCTGAACCGTATCGAGACCAGGGCCGACGAGCACATGGCGGCCAAGGTCGCGCAATGGGGTCCCGACGTGATGCGTTACGTCGAGAAGACCATTTTGCTCCAGACCCTCGACCATCTCTGGCGCGAGCATCTGATCATGCTCGACCATTTGCGCCAGGTCATCGGCCTGCGCGGTTACGGCCAGCGCGATCCGCTCCAGGAGTACAAGACCGAAGCCTTCAACCTCTTCCAGGAGATGAGCGCTCATCTGCGCGAGGCCGTCACGGCGCAGCTGATGCGCGTCGAGATCGTCCCGCCGGAGCAGGAAGCGCCCGTCCTGCCGCCGATGGAGGCGCACAAGTTCGACCCGAACACCGGCGAGGACGAGATGGCGCTCGCCAGCGTCACGCTCGGCGCTCAGGCCTCCGACGCCGCGCTGCGCGATCCCAAGAATCCCGCCAGCTGGGGCAAGGTCGGCCGCAACGAGGACTGCCCCTGCGGCTCGGGCAAGAAGTACAAGCACTGCCACGGAAGGTATGCTTGACGCAGCCTATCGGGGCGCGGCGCCGGTCTACTTGAAAGCCTTTTCGCACAGCGCCTTGTCCTTCCCGCTCCCGTTCTTCCAGCGAATGCACGCCATGGCTTCGTCCGGAGCGTACTTGCTGATGCTCATTCTGATATGGGAGGGTTTTCCTTCGCCATAATAGGCTGTGCCGGACACGTCGACGGACGCATCGGCAATGAACCAGTGCCGCTTGAAGCCGTCGTCGGTAGCTTGTTCTTCGATCTTCGAAAAGCAGCCTCGCGCGGCGTTGAGAAGCTTGTCGACCCTTTCCTCCAGCTGCTTTCTGCTGGTGCGTTCGTAGTTCCACGTACAGCTATAGTCCGGCCGCATTCGGAGCTGGATATCCGGCTCCCGCTCGTTCCCGATCATGACCTCGCAGTCCGGTGAAGCAGAAAGGCTATCGAAAGCAAGCCTGCTGGATGCAGAGAACGAGTCGGTCTGCAGATGGCTGCTGAACATGTTGTCGGGCTTCCTGGGGCCGATGATCGGCTTGAACCCGTTGGCGGCCAGCGCGCTGATCGATTTGACCTGCTTGCAGAACGGGCTGTCTGCCGCCGAGGCGTCCGCCTGCTTCACGGTGGGGCTGGGCTTTTCCTCATTCGCCAACTTGTAGGCTTTGATCTCGTCGAGCTGCCGGACCGTTTGCGCGTAATAGGCCGGATCGACCTTGCCGCATTTTTTCGCCACCCATTCCTGCCGTTGCTTGACCTGCTCCAGCCTCCAGGAGGACACCTTATTCCGCTGGCATCCGTTCTCGATCAGCTGCTTTTCCTCGCTGACGCCAATCTTGTAGTATTTCAACTCGGCCTCTTCCTTCAGGCAACTGAGCGTTAGGTCCCAGTTCGACCTCTCCTCGAAGTATTTTTCAGGACCCCAGCCGCGCAACATCCGCGCATAGAGCTCTTCCAGCTTGGGGTTCTTGAGGTCTTCGATCGCAGCCCGCTCGCGGGCGACCAGGTTCTCCGCAAGCTTCGACTGCTTATCAAGCTCACGCTCGATAGTGTCGCATTTGGGCTGCGCGTAGCATGCTGCTGGAACGAGCAGCGCGCATGCGAAGGGGATCAAGGACCTGGTCGCGAAGGCCGCAAGGTTGGCGAGCACGTCAAACTCCCGACGTTGATGTGGATCGGCTTTGTCGGCAACATGCAAGCGGGTCACGTTGTGGATGGCGGCTCGGTCGACGCCGTGCGCACTTTTCCGGATCATGCGCTAGCGCCCACATCGCTCGATGCTGGCTCGCCAGTCCGGCGCGTCGATCCTCGGAAGCTGGTAGCTCGCGGTCTTGCTCGAAATCGTCAGCGGCGAGGCGCCTTCGATCAGGTCGAGCAGATGCTTCTCCACCCGCTTCCAGCGCTTTCCGAACAGGTCGGGATCCTGCCGCGAGAAGCCCAAATCCCATTGCACGAAATTGGTCAGATCGTCGTCCCCCGACAGCTCCTCGAACTCGCCGACGAGCTTCATCGTCCTGCGGCCGTCCCCGATCATCAGCGTGGCCTTGCCGGCGCGTCCTGCCTTGTCCGGATACTTTGCATGCAGGCCGAAGGCGCGGCCGCATCCGAGAACGAACGTCAGCTTGCCGTCTTCCGAGTAGCTCAGGGAGGGAAGCTGCCGGTTGTCGAATTCGAGTTTCCACGATCCTGCCGCAGCAGGAGCGGGGCCGGCAACGAGGCAAAGGACGATCGTCAGGACAAGGTTTCGCAAGACGACGATCTCCTAAAAGCGGCTCAACACCAGCGGGTCACTTGCACAATTCACGGAGCTGATTTCGCTTTTCGACGAGATCGGCGCGCTGTGGGTCGTTCCACTTTAGCTTAATGATCGTGAAGTTGATGTCCTCGACCCGCTCACAATTCTCCTTGGACGGCTTGGCGCCCGAAACTTTCGGCTTGGGATCGGGACGAGGCGCCCGCTCTGGCGTCTTGGCGTCGGCCGCGCGAACCATCGCGATGGCACGTCTTGCCTTTGCCTCTCCTGCGGGGTCACCGGCCTTGCGGTATTGCTCTGCCGCCTTGATGAAATTGTCCTCCGCGACCTGCAGCTCCCGCTTCCGGTTCGCATAGTGAAATCTCTGGCCGAATTCAGCGCCGCCTCGCTTGCGCCGTAAAGTGTATGCGCGTAGTTGGCGGCGGCCCGCTTCTCGCCGTCAACCGCGCTGGGCGGGGTTGCGGGGGGCTTGGGGGCAGCAGGCGGAGG
>NZ_JALBGZ010000330.1:0-6863 GCF_023006515.1 Bradyrhizobium sp. PRIMUS42 | reverse complement strand
GCTGCTTCCAGCCGCCGGAGAGCTCGCCCGCAAGCTGCTCCTCGCGCCCGGAGAGCCCGAGCCGCTTGATCATGCCGCGCGCGGCACCTCGCGCATCGGCCAGACCATAGAGCCGCGCCACGAATTCGAGGTTCTCGCGCACGGAGAGATCCTGGTACAGGCTGAAGCGCTGGGTCATATAGCCGACCTGGCGCTTGATCTTTTCGGCATCGCGCCGGATGTCGTAGCCGAGGCAGGTGCCCTCGCCACTGTCCGGCGTGAGCAGCCCACAGAGGATGCGGATGGTCGTGGTCTTGCCCGAGCCGTTGGGCCCGAGGAAGCCGTAAATCGAACCGCGCTTCACCTGCATCGAGAGATCGTGCACGACCTCGCGGCCCCCGAACGACTTGGTCAGGCCCTTGACGTCGATCGCGATGCCGTTGCCGCCGCTCATCGCTTGTCCGCCACCGGGGTTTTGGGATTGAGATAGACGTCGATCGGCTGTCCGACCCGCAGCGCGTCGGGCCGCGATGGCCGCGCCTGGACCAAATAGACCAGCTTGTTGCGCTCATCGAGGCTGTAGATGACAGGCGGGGTGTATTCGGCCGAGGTCGCAATGAAGTAGATCTTTGCGGTGAGGTCGGCCGCGCAATTGTCGCAAGAGATACGCACCGTATCGCCGATCGCGAGCTTCGGCAGCGCGGTCTCCGGCACGAAGAAGCGCAGCTTCATGTTGCCGGGCGGCATGATCGACAGCACCGGCCGTTGCGCCGCCACCATCTCGCCCTCGCGGAAGTAGATCTGCTGGATGGTGCCGGCAACAGGCGCAAACCCCTTGCGCCGCGCCATCCGCGTCTCCGAGGTCGCCAGCCGCGCCTCCGCGACGCGCAAGGATGACACCGCGGAATCGAGATTGGCTTGCGTGCCCGAGCCGGTCTTGTTCAGCGAGGCCGCCCGATCATAGGTCTGCTGTGCGTTGGCGAGCGTCGCCTTGTTCTGGTTGAGATCGGCAAGCTGGAGATCGTCGTCGACGGAGTAGAGGTGATCGCCTACCTTGACCTCGTCGCCCTCGCGGACATTGAGCTTCGTCACCCGGCCGGCTTCGTCCGGGCTGACGAAGATCATGTCGGCCTCGACCCAGCCCTGGAAGCCAGGATCGCGCTTCTCCTTGCACCCGGCAAGGCCGGTTGCGAGCGCAACGACCAATGCCAATCTGAAAATTGCTTGCGACGACCTCATGTCGTCCTCCGTTCGCCAAAAATCAAATCGAGATGGACGCGCAGCATCTCCTGCGCGTCGAGCGGCGCATGCCGCGCAAACAGGCTCTGCCAGATCACCGCGATCATCGCGGGCGCGACCAGGATCTGCGGATAGCGCGCGAGGTCCTTTTGGCGGATCTCGCCGCGGGCGATGCCGAGCTCGATCAGCCCGCGCATGGCGGCGATACCGCGCGAGACCACTTCGCGGTAGTAGAAGTCGGCGACGGCTGGAAAGCGCGGCCCCTCCGCCACGATCAGGCGAACCAGATCGCCGCGCCTGGTTCCGATGACCTCTTTCAGGAAGTTGCTGGCAAAGGCCTCGATGAGGTCGCGCACAGAGCCCGTCGGCGGCGGCAGCGCGGTCAGCCGCGCCACGACCGGCACGATCACGATGCGCACCAGCTCCTCGAACATCGATTCCTTGTCCTTGAAGTGCAGGTAGATCGTGCCCTTGGCGACACCGGCACGTTTGGCGATGTCGTCGAGGCGCGTTGCGGCAAAGCCGCGGGCGATGAATTCCTCCATCGCCGCCTCCACGATCGCCGCCCGCCGCTCCTGCGCGCGCGTAGCCCGGTTCGACACAGGCACCTCTCCGGGGGCTGCGGAGGCATCGCCCCCGCCTTCTGCAGACGGCTTGGCGACTCTGGTCGGCTTCCTTTTCATCCGGAATTTATGACTGACTAGTCAGTCATAGTCAAGCCAGCCGCGCTGACGTAGATGCACCCTGCTAAATGATTAGCATTGACTAATGCATTAGTATTCGCTAATCGAATAACCATGATTGATGCCGCCCCAAATCCCATCACCACCGTGATGCGCGCCCTCGCCGACCCGACCCGGCGCGCCGTGTTCGAGCGCGTCTTCGAGAGCAAGGAGATCAGCGTCGCCGAGCTCACCCGCGGTAGCGGCGTCACCCAGGGCGCGATCTCGCAGCACCTGAAATCCCTGAAGCAGGCGGGCCTCGTCGCCGAGCGTGCCGAGGGCCGCAATGTCTATTACCGCGCCGCGCCGCAAGGGCTCGAGCCCCTGGTCACCTGGATGGACCATTACGGCGTGTTCTGGCGCGAGCGTTTCGAAAACCTGCGTGACCTCTTGAAGGAGATCGATCCGTGAGTGCAGTTGCTTCCAAAGTCCAAACTCAAGACATCGTCCTCGACGAGGTCTTCCCTCACGCCGTCGCGACGATCTGGAAGGCGCTGACCAACGCCCAACTCATTGCGCGCTGGCTGATGCCGCCGACCGGCTTCGAAGCGGTCGAAGGCAACGCCTTCACGTTCAAGACCAATCCCGCCGGCGCGTGGGACGGCACGATCCATTGCCGCGTTCTGGAGGTCGTTCCGAACCAGCGCTTCGCCTACGCTTGGAAGGGGGGTGACGAGAGCAATACCGGTTACGGTTCAGCGCTCGACACCGTCGTCACCTGGTCGCTCACGCCGGTCGAAGCAGGAACGCGCGTGCGCGTGGTGCACTCCGGCTTCGTGACGCCGACGAACGACACGGCTTATCGCAACATGAGCGACGGTTGGGTCAAGGTGTTGCAGCGGCTCGATGCCATCTCCGGCGAAGACAAATAAGGAGGCCGCAATGGACAAGCCCTATACCGGCGGCTGCGCCTGCGGCGCGATCCGCTATTCGATTGTCGGCGAGCCCCTGTTCAGCAATCACTGCCAGTGCCGGGACTGCCAACGCGAAAGCGGCAGCGCGCATGGCTCGTACGCGACGTTCGCGCGGGCCGGCGTCACGCTAACCGGCGAGGCGAAGCATTGGGACATGGTCGCCGACAGCGGCAACGTGAAGACGCGCGGCTTCTGCACGCAATGCGGCGTGCCTGTGTACATGACCTTCGCAGCGCAGCCCGACGTCTTCACCATCCGCGCTGCGAGCCTCGACGAGCCCGCCCGCTACAAGCCGCAGGCCGTCACCTTCGCCGCGCGCGGTCATGACTGGGATCAGATCGACCCCAGCCTGACGAAGTTCGAAGGCATGCCCCCTGGATGAAACGCTAGCCGAAATCCAGCACCATGCGGCCATCGATCTTGCCGGCCTTCATCCGGTCGAAGACCTCGTTGATTTGCGCGAGCGGCACCTTCGTCACTTCGGCCTTGACCTTGCCGTCGGCAGCGAATGCGACGGCCTCGTCGAGATCGCGCCTCGTACCAACGATCGAGCCGCGCACCGTGATGCGCTTGAGCACGACGTCGAAGATCGGCGTCGGGAATTCGCCCGGCGGCAGGCCGACGAGACTGACGGTGCCCTTCCGGCGCACCATCTTCAGCGCCTGGGCGAACGCAGCGGTCGAGACCGCCGTCACCAGCACGCCGTGAGCCCCGCCGCCGGTTGCCGCAAGAACCTTGTCTACCGCGCCGGCCACGAGGGCGTTGATCGCGAGATCGGCGCCGGCCTCGCGCGCCAGCTCCAGCTTGTCCTCGGCGATGTCGACGGCCACGACCTTGAGCCCCATCGCCTTGGCGTATTGGATCGCGACATGGCCGAGCCCGCCAACGCCTGAGATCACCACCCATTCGCCGGGCCGAGCCTCGGTCTCCTTCAACCCCTTGTAGGTGGTGACGCCGGCGCACAGGATCGGCGCGATGGCGGCGAAATCGACCGCCGCTGGCAGCTTTGCGGCAAAGGCGGCGGAAGCGATGACATATTCGGCGAAGCCGCCGTTGACGCTGTAGCCGGTGTTGTGCTGGTGCTCGCACAGCGTTTCCCAGCCGGTCTCGCAATATTCGCAGGACATGCAGGCATCGTGCAGCCAGGCGACGCCGACGGCATCGCCGACCTTTAGATTCTTCACGCCAGGCCCGAGTGCGGCGACAGTGCCAGCGACCTCGTGGCCGGGAATGAAAGGCGGAACTGGTTTCACCGGCCAGTCGCCTGACGCGGCGTGCAGATCGGTGTGGCAGACGCCGCAGGCCTTGACCTTGACCAGAACCTCGCCGGGACCGGGCTGCGGCACCGGCACGTCCTCGATCACCAGTGGCTTGCCGAATTGCTTGACGATTGCGGCTTTCATGCTCGGCATCTGTCTGCTCCTCTGCATTTGTGAAGCAGAATAGCGACGTCGCCCCGCGCCCCTTTGATGGGGGTCAAACAGCACAAAATTTGCGCAAGCCAGCCCTCATCATGACACCACAATGACGCCGCGCGGAAGGTCGACGTGTCAGCTGTGGAACTTGAGGCCGTCGATAACCTTGTCTATCACCTTGCGCTCGGCGCGCATGGCGATGCCGACGAGATTGAGGTCCGTGCGCGTTACTGCCCTCACCGCCTCGCGATTGGCGGCGTCGTGCGTGGTGCTGAACATGTCCTCGGTATAGACCGCCGGCTTGACGTTGCGCGCGAGCGCACGGTCCAGCGCGCGCGACAACGCCGGACCGTCGGCGCCATAGATCAGGATCGGCTGACCGATCAGCGCATGATATTTCGTGCCCGAGGCGTCCTCATAGGCTTCGCCGATGCATTCGGGAAAAGCCGCGGCGATGCCGCTGGTGAGAAAGGACGCGATGTTGAGCTTCTGCCAGGCCTGAAGATCGGTGCGGATCACGACTGCGATCTTGGTGTCGAACTGCATGCAATTCCTCGACTGTCATTCCTGACGAGATGCTACGCATCGGTGCGGACTGACAGCAAGAGGAATTAGCCTTTCGCGTCGCAGGCCCAGGCGCGGATCACGCATTCCTTGCCGCCGTATTTGTAGCACTCACGCGTGGCGGCATTGAGGGAAGCCGAGATCTTCGGCTTGACGGCGTAGCCATAGGCGCCGCAAGGATTGGCGAGATCGACCGACATCGCAGCGCAGGCGCGCTTCATCGTTACCGTGGTGCAATCGCCCTTGCATTGCTTCTGCGCCGCTGCACGCGCCTCGTGCTCGGCGCCGTAATCAAAAGCCTGACCATAGGCGCCGCACTTGCCAACCGCGATGGCACCCGCGGCGTGGGCGTCGGTGACGTAGCGGGCGCCGGAAACACAAACCGACAACGCAAAGAAAAACATCGCGCAACGGCGCGCGACGACGTTCGAAGCCATGGAAAATCCCCTCCCCCCAAGGCAGGTGGAGGCGACTGTAAGCGCGGGTCGTTTCCAGATGGTGAACGGGTGGTTGAAATCGGATGATTGGGAGGGGCGTAGGGTGGGCAAAGCGAAGCGTGCCCGAATCGTAGTCGCGATCGAGAGATGGTGGGCACGGCGCTATGCGCCTTTGCCCACCCTACGGCACCGTTATTTACCGCACCGTCATCCTCGTCTTGCCGCTTCCAGCGCCTGAGGCGTGTCGATGTCGAGGAAGGCGCTCTCGCCGTCCACCGGCACTTCGGCCACGGCCTCCGTGTGCTTCGCGATCAGATGCCGCGCGCCGATATCGCCGTCGAGCGTCATCAACTCCTTGAAGAAGCGGCGCGACCACAGCACGGGATTGCCGCGGCGGCCTTCGCTGACGGGCACGACGATGAGGTTGCCGCGGTCCGGCGCAAAGCCGTCGATGAGGCGGTCGATCAGGCCGGCATCGATCAGTGGCATGTCCCCGAGGCAGACAACGGCTCCGTCGCAAGCTTCAGGCACGGCGGCGATTCCGGCCTTGACCGAGCTTGCGATGCCGCCGGCAAAATCGGGATTGCGGACGAACTTCACCTTCAAGCCTTGCAGGGCCTGCTCGACCAACTCGGCCTGATGGCCGGTGACGACGATCACCTCGGACGCCTTCGAAGCCAGCGCCTGCTCGGCGGCAAGGCGCACCAGCTTCTTGCCATCGAGTTCTGCGAGCAGCTTGTTCGGCCCACCCATCCGGGTCGAGCGTCCCGCCGCGAGCACGATGGCGGCGACCTGGCTGTTACCTTCGGTCTCGGGCTTGGCCCGCGGCTGCGGCCGCGTGACGATCTCCATCAGGAGGCCGCCGACGCCCATGCCCATCAGCTCGGAACGCGTCACCTTGATGCCGGCGAGCAGCCGCATCAAGACCCAGTCAAAGCCGTTCTCGACCGGCGAGCGCGCACAGCCCGGCGCGCCCAGCACCGGCACATTGCCGGCGCGGGCAATCAGCAGCAGATTGCCGGGATCGACCGGCATGCCGAAATGCTCGATCTCGCCGCCGATGCCGGTGACGGCTGCCGGGATGACGTCGCGGCGATCGGCAATCGCAGACGCTCCGAACACGATGACAAGCTCGGCGCCGAGCGCTAGCAATTCCTTGATCGCCGCCGACAGCGCCTGTTCGTCGTGCTGGACCCGACGTTCGGCAATGACGCTGGCGCCGGCTGGCGCGAGCCGCTCGGCCGTGACCCGCAGCGTCTTGTCGATCACCTTGGAGGACAGGCCCGGCAGCAGGGTTGAGACCACGCCGACGCGCTGGATCACGTAAGGCGCGATCTTCAACACGTCCTTGCCCGCCGCCTTCACTGCGGCATCGCGTAAATTGCCTTCGACGCCAAACGGGATGATCTTGACGGTGCCGACCATCTCGCCCTCGACCACCGGCTTGTAGGCCGAGAGCGTCGCAAAGGTGATGGCCTCATCGATATTGTTGATGCGGTCGACCGCGGCGCGGTCGATCACCAGCACGCCCGGGCGCGAGGCGAACAGATTGGCGCGGCCGGTGAAGGCGCGCTCGACATGGATGCCCTCGCC
>NZ_JALBGZ010000032.1:0-22732 GCF_023006515.1 Bradyrhizobium sp. PRIMUS42 | reverse complement strand
GGCGACCACGCAGCCGCCGCTGGGTTTGCTGGTGGCATCGCGGTCGTCGTCGCTGCGGATGGCGGTGGCGCTAGGCCCCCTTGCGCAATTCGCAGGCGGCCGAGGGGTGCGAAGGCCATGCAACCCCAATCAGACGATGGAGGAGATCGTGCGCCACACCAACCTATGGCTTCTCGGAGCCATTCTCGCAGCGCTTCTCGTTGTGGCGACTTGGTACTCCGTGGCGGTATGGCAGGAAACGCCGTCAATGCCGTTTTACCGCAACGCCATCCTGGCGGGGGCTGCAATCCTGATGCTGGTGTCCGGCTGCGGCCTGATTGCACTGATGTTCTATAGCCGCCGCAAGGGTTACGACGAGCCCGTGCGCAGCGATCGAACACCGCGGGAGTAACGAGGCGCCGGTGAAGCATCGGCCCGGTCCCAACGTTGCAAGGAGCGGACAATGAACCTTGCTGGCGTCTCGATCAGGCTGCTGGCGGCAACTCTCCTGACGATCATCGCCGGCGGGGTGGCCCGGACCCAACCCGCCGCGCCAGGGCCTCCCGCGGTCGGCGTCGTGGAAGCGACCAGGCGACCGATCACCGAGAGCAGTGAATTTCTCGGGCGGATCGAGGCGATCAATCGGGTCAATGTCGTTGCGCGCGTCACCGCATTCCTGGAACGGCGCCTGTTCGAGGAAGGCGCCGAGATCAGCAAAGGCGATGCGCTTTACCGGCTGGAGCGTGGTCCCTTCGAAGCGGATCTGGCATCGAAACAGGCGCAGGTGGCGCAGCTTCAGGCGACGCTCGAGAATGCCAAACAGACGACGGAACGCGCGCGAACCCTGCTCGGAGGCCCTGCCGGGCAACAGTCTACCTACGACGCCGCCATCGCGAACCAGCTCAGCCTCGAAGCCCAGGTCCAGGCCGCGCAAGCCCAGGTCCAGGCCTCCCGGATCAACCTCGATTACACCCAGATCAGCGCACCGATCGCCGGCAAGATCGGACGCACGGCATTGACGGAAGGCAACGTCGTCGGCCCAAGCTCGGGCGTGCTGACCACCATCGTCAGCCAGGACCCGATGCACGTCACCTTCCCCGTGCCGCTGCGCCAAGGGCTGGAGCTGCGGGAACGATACGGGCCGCAAGGTGGCCTGGAAGCCGTCGTCATCAGGCTGCGACTGCCCGACGGCCGCATGTACGGCCAGTCCGGCAAACTGAATTTCGTCGACAACACCATTGCCCAGAACACCGACACGATCACCGTGCGCGGCGAGATCGGCAATCCTATCCTGCGAGCGTCCTCGGCGGCCGGCGTCACCGTTCACGAGCTGACCGACGGCGAGTTCGTGACCGTCGTGCTCGAGGGCATCCAGCCGATCGAGGTGCTGGCGATCCCGCGCTCCGCCGTGCTCTCCGATCAGCAGGGCGATTATGTTCTCGCTGTCGGCGCCGACAACAAGGCCGAGCAGCGCCGCATCCAGCTCGGGCAATCGACCCCGACCATCGCGGCGGTCATCGCCGGACTCGCGGCCGGCGACAGGGTGATCGTCGAAGGCCTGCAGCGGGTTCGCTCCGGCCAGGTCGTTGCGCCGGGGCCGGCAAGTCCACTGATCCTGTCGAGCATGAAGGCTGCGGATGGTGCGGCTCCGCACGCAGCTCCCAGCACCTCCGGCAAGGCCGGCCGGGCGGACGACAAGCCATGATGTCCGCGGTCTTCATTGATCGTCCCCGGCTTGCGATGGTGATCGCCTTCATCATCACCATTGCCGGTGCGCTCGCGCTGATGCAGATCCCGGTAGCGCAATTTCCGGACATCGTGCCGCCGCAGGTCACGGTCTCAGGTACCTTCCCGGGCGCGTCCGCCGAAGTCGTCGAGAGCAGCGTCGCCCAGCCCTTGGAGGCACAGATCGTCGGCGTCGACCGCGCGCTCTACATGAAATCGACCAGCGCCAGCGACGGTAGCTACACACTGACGGTTTCGTTCGCTCTCGGCACGAACCCCGACATCAACACCGTCAATGTCAACAACCGCGTGCAGAGCGCGCTGTCGCAATTGCCGACCGAAGTGCAGCAGCAGGGGGTGACGGTCCGCAAGCGGTCCTCGTCGATCCTGCAATTCCTCGTGCTCTACAGCGCCAATGACGAGCAGGATCCGCTGTTCATCACGAACTACGCCATCATCAACGTGCTCGATGCGATCGCGAGCACCCCCGGAGTGGGGCAGGCCAATCTGTTCGCCAAGATGAACTACTCGATGCGGATCTGGTTCGACACGCAGCGGCTCACCAGCCTCAATCTCACGCCGTCGGATGTCATTGCCGCAATTCGCACGCAAAGCGTCCAGGCGCCGGTCGGCCGCATCGGCGCGCGCCCGATCAGCGACGACCAGCAATTCCAGTTCAACGTGCAGACCCTGGGCAGGCTCACCACCGTCGATCAATTCGCCAACATCGTGCTGCGCGCCAACCCGGACGGCTCGTCCCTGCTGGTGAAGGACGTTGCCCGTGTCGAGATGGGCGCGCAAAACCTCGACAGCGAAGCGCGGATCGACGGACGCGCGGCCGTTCCGGTCGCGATCTATCTGGCCCCGGGCGCCAATGCGGTGACCACCGCACAAGCCGTGGCGGCGACGATGCAGCGGCTGTCGCAGCACTTCCCCACCGGGCTGAGCTACCTCGTGCAATACGATTCCACGAGCTTCGTGCGCGACACCATCGCGGAGGTGTTGCAGACGCTGGGCGAGGCCTTCGTGCTGGTCGTGATCGTGGTGTACCTCTTCCTCGGCAATCTCCGGGCCACGGTGATCCCCGCGATCGCGGTTCCGGTGAGCCTGATCGGCACTTTCGCCGTCCTGCTCGTGCTCGGTTATTCGGCGAATACGGTCTCCCTGCTGGCGATGGTGCTCGCCATCGGCATTGTCGTGGACGATGCGATCGTCGTCGTCGAGAACGTCGAACGGGTCATGCAGGAGGAGCCGGACCTTTCCGCCACCGAGGCCAGCAAGAAGGCCATGACCCAGATCACCGCGCCGATCATCGCGATCACCCTGGTGCTGCTGTCGGTCTTCGTACCTATCGCATTCATTCCCGGCGTTTCCGGAACGCTGTTCCGCCAGTTCGCGGTGACGATCAGCGCCGCGATGATCATTTCCGCGTTGAACGCCCTGACCCTGTCGCCCGCTCTGTGCGCGCTGCTCCTGCGCCACACCGGGCCCAGGCGCGGCATCATGGGCCGCGTCCTCGGCTCCATCGACTGGATTCGTGACCGCTACAGCGGCGGCGTCCGCCGCCTCGTGCGCATCGCGAGCCTCTCCGTGCTGCTCGTCGCGCTCCTGGCCGCCGGCATCTTCGGCATGTCGCTGATCACGCCGACAGGTTTCCTGCCCGAGGAAGATCAGGGCGCCTTCTTCACCTCGGTCCAACTACCGGACGGCGCGTCGGTGGCGCGAACCAGCGAGGTCACCCAGCAGGTTGAAGACATCCTGAAGCAGATGCCGGCTGTCGACCACGTTCTTGCCATCGTCGGTTTTTCCCTGCTCGACGGCGCCTCGGAATCGAACAGCGCGCTGGTCGTCACGCGTCTGAAGCCATTTGCCGAACGCAAGGCTGCAGCAGAGTCTGCGCAAACGCTGATCCGGCAGACTTTCGCGGCCGGCGCGCAGATCCGACAGGCCAATGTGCTGCCGTTCAACCTGCCACCGATCATCGGACTCTCCACCGGCGGCGGATTCGAATACCAGCTCCAGGCATTGGAAGGACAGAGTCCGGCCGAAATCTCGAGCGTCACAAACGCACTGATCGGCGCCGCCAACGCCGATCCGCGTTTGGCGCGCGTCTTTTCCACCTTCACTGCGACCAATCCGTCGATCCATCTCGACATCGACCGCGGCAAGGCGCAAGCGCTCGGAGTGACGGTCAGCGACATCTTCACCGCCCTGCAGGCGACGCTCGGGGGCATCTACGTCAACAATTTCAACCGGTTTGGCCGCACCTGGCAGGTCAACGTCCAGGGCGAAGCGTTCGATCGCGGCGATATCTCGGACATCTGGCGCATCTATCTGCGCAATAGCACCGGGCAGATGGTGCCGATCAGATCACTGGCCGGGATCAGGATCGTGACCGGGCCTCAGGTGATCACCCGCTACAACAATTACCGCTCGGTGACGGTGAACGGCAGCCCGGCGCCCGGTGTCTCCTCAGGCACCGCGATGGCCGCGATGGCCGATGTCTCAAATGCCGTACTGCCTGCGGGTTATAGTTTTGCGTGGACCGGCACCGCCTATCAGGAGCAGCAGGCCGCCGGCCAGACCGGTACCGTGCTGATGCTTGCGGTGCTGTTTGCCTATCTGTTCCTGGTGGCGCTCTATGAGAGCACGGTGATCCCGATCCCGGTGCTGCTGTCGGTCGTCGTCGGCGTGCTGGGCTCCTACGTCGGCATCAAGCTCGCCGGCCTCAATCTCGACCTCTACGGCCAGATCGGGCTGGTGGTGCTGATCGCGCTCGCCGCCAAGAACGGGATTCTGATCGTCGAGTTCGCCAAGGAGCAACGCGAGGCAGGCGTGGCGCTCGAGGACGCTGCGATCCAGGGCGCGCATATGCGCTTCCGCGCGGTCATGATGACCTCCGTCGCCTTCATCCTTGGTCTCGTGCCGCTCGTGATCGCGACCGGCGCTGCAGAGCTCAGCCGCAGGGCTGTCGGTACAGCCGTGTTCGCGGGCATGCTCGCGGCGAGCTCGATCGGAATCTTCCTGGTGCCGATGCTCTACGTGACGTTTCAGCGTCTGCGGGAACGGATGAAGGGCAAGCCATTGCCTGCCCATTGAGTTGACCCGGCGAAAGTCCGGAAAGGCCGGGCAAGCGCTCCAGGCTCTTCGCCACCTCGCCGCACAGACCCACGGGCTTGCGTGTCCGCGGGGGCGAACCTTGGCTTCTGTTGGTAGCCTATCTCCTGAAGCTGTCCTTGGAACGGCTCACGCCCGCGGCCCGGCGCCTTTTCCGTTCCGATTGATCGAATCCTCGGGTACCCTATTCTATCCGCGTCGGCATAACTGCTGAAGTTGACAGATGGCTCCATGGAGAACGGAGATGGGCCGGCTCGATAAGCAGATGGATCCCGTCCACCCTGCCGCTCATCTGACTACGGAGGATCACGTCCCCGAAGATCTAGAGCTTGAGCAAGTCGACACGGCGTCGTGTGTTGATCCGGCCCGACAGGAAGCCGCCTCGTCGCCCGCGCATTTTGGGTCGGGCCGGGCGGCGGCCGGCGTAACGGGCTCTACAGACTGGATGGACCGAGCACGCCGCATCTGGCGGAGCCATCTCCAGCGCGATCAACTCCCCCGGACGGCCGGAGGGTCGATGGGAAACTTTGAGCGGTGGTTGATCGCATTGCTGAGCGTCGGCTTTGTCGTGAGCAGCGTTTGCGCGATCATTGTCTTCATGCAGGTCAACTCGCGCAAATTGGAGATCGCAGCACTGCAACGTGACATCATCGCACTCAAGCTACGCGTAGCCAGGCTCGATCAGATCGCAAGCACCAATGAGACAAAGGCAAGCAATGAAACACCCAAGCCGCCGTCGGAGGCCCGTCCTGACCAGGCTCCGCTCATCCTGTCACGTGAAGAGATTCAGCTTGTCCGAGACTATATCAAGCCTGCACCAATTGCAGGCTCCGCGACCGAGACGATCAAGGTCGGCGATCCCGTCGCAGGAGAAGCCGTGCCCTTTCCTTTTCCGATCACGGAGAAGGTGCGGAAACTGCTCGGCGCGCGATTTACCGTTCGCAATGGCATCATTGTCATCATCCGCAGCGGCAGCCGTCACGCTGATGCTGTGATCGGGCCAAATTGACGAGAACTGGCCGTGATCGCAGTATCCGATCGACCACTTATGGCTGGTTGTTTGGTGGTCTTTCAATGAACCGCCGGCTGCCATTGAGAAGCTCGAGATTATTTGCGATGACCGGATTGCCTGGGTCGAGCGAATAGGCCTTCTCGAACTTCCGTCGCGCCGCATTCAGATTGCCGCGCAGCATGTACGAATATCCCTGGTCATTCAGGATCTGAACGGTTTCGCCTCCCAGCCGGATCGCTTGCGCATAGGCCTGATCGGCCAGGTCGAAACGACGCAGCTTGTCGTAGCTCGCTGCGAGACCAATCCAGGCCGTGACGTCCTTGGGTGATTTCTCGACGGCGTCCTTGAAATAGCGCTGTGAGAGCCCGTAACTGCCGCGATTGTAATGCTCCAGCCCCAGCCGCACAGGCTCGTCCGACGGGTAGTACTTGACGTCGGTCGGCTCCTGCACCGGGTCCCCACCCGGTGGCTCGACCGGAGCCACGATGGCAGCCTCCCTCGTGGTATAGTCACATCCCGCAAGGCCTGGCGCCAGCCAGCAACAGGTCAGCAGTAGAATGGCACGTCGCATAATTTTTGTCCCCCGCCCGGCCCAGCGGACTCACTGCACCGCACGCAAATGTCCCTCGTAAACTCAACTACCAAAAGCCGCTACCTGCCCGCCGCCCCGCCCACTGGCACCGATACTCCCGCCGATGCTCCCGCACCCAATCCAGTTACGTTGACATTCTGCGTGACCGGAGGCCGCTGGCCCATGAGTTTCGTCGGATCGCCCATGTCGGGAAGCTGATCCACCGGCTGTTGCTGGTTGCCGTAACGGGTCACGGCCGAGCCCACACGTCGAGCGTCGTATGCAATCCGGCGATCGCCGACGTATCGCGGCCATGGATGGATTGTATGGGTCACGGCGTTGACCTGCTTGGCATCGCCGGCGGTCATCGTGATGCTGTTTGAACGCTGAAAGTAGCGGTCCACCTCGTCATGACCGGCGACGCCGTAACATCCCCCGAGCAGGATGGGCGCAAACAGAACCAGATACCTGATCGTCATCTCGCGCGTCCTCTAGTTTAGAGTTTTGACGACCGTCTGATCGGCACTAGCGGCCGGGACGACGATGGGGGCCCGGACTTCAGGCGCGATGATGTGGCCATACGGTCCCTTCACCTCGCCTCCGGAATTGACGTAGTCATTGTAACGCTTCCGGACTTCCATCTGGCCGTTGAGGAAGAAATCGACGTCGTTGGCGGGCAGACGGGAGTCGAGTGGCGAGGCCAGTTGCTGACCGGGTGCCGCCGGCGCCACCAGGCGCGGCGTCACGATGATCACCAGATCGGTCTCCTCCTGCTGATACGATTTGCTGCTGAACAGGCTTCCAATCACCGGCACCGAGCCGATCCAAGGCAGTTGCGAAACGTCCTGCCGATTCCGGGTCTGGAGCAGACCGGCGATCGCAAAGCTCTGGCCGTCGCGCAACTCAACCGTGGTTCGCGCGTCGCGGCGGGTCAGAGCAGGAACGGTCGTCCCCTGGATCGTCACCGCGTTGGCGAAATCAAGTTCGCTGACCGACGGCTCGACCCGCAGATTGATCACACCGCGCGAAAGAACAGTGGGGACGAAGGCGAGTTCAACACCGAACTTCTTGTAGTCAATTGTGATGGTGGGAAAGCCGTTTGTCGTCTGGGTCGGTATCGGTACTGGAAACTCACCGCCGGCGAGAAAGCGGGCGGCATCGCCGGACAGCGTGGTCAGATTTGGCTCCGCCAGCCGGCGTGCCAATCCCTTGGTTTCCAGCGCCGAGATCAATAGGTCCACCGAGCCGCCGCTGCTGGTCCTGATAATGCTGGTCAACAAGCTTCCGAACGGGGCCGGCGCGATGCCTCCCGCTGTACCGGCGAGCGTCCCCAGAGTTCCCAGTACCGGAAGGCTCCCCGTCGGGGGCGCGCCGACAGCGCCTCCTCCAGCACCGAGGGGACCATTGCTGGTATTGATACCGCCAATCGGTGATCGACCCGCGGCGGTCACACGACCGAGCCCGGTATTGCCGACGTTGGTACCATTGGCGTTCGCTCCATAGAGGTTGACGCCCAGGTTGCGTCCAGCCTCCCGGCTCACCTCGAGAAAGCGCACCTCGAGCATCACCTGTTGCGGCGCCGCGACGCTCATCGCGTTGACGACCACGCCACCTTTCGCGACCGTGCTGGTGGCGATCGCCATGGCCCGCTCGGCCGTAACTGCGTCGGCGGCGGTTCCGCTGAGCACCACCTGCCCCTCGGAAGCCGACACGCGGATACCCTGCCCGCCGGTGCTGGTCCGGATGTTCTGCTGCAGATTACCGGTATCGATCACGACCTCGACGTCGAGGATCCCGATCTGCTTCATCGAGCTGTCGAACAGGATGACGTTGGTGGTGCCGGTCTGCTTGCCCTGCACATAGATGAGATGATCGCTCAGCGACTTCACATCGACGATGTCAGACGAGCCCGCCACGATCGTCGCAAAGGCGGTGTCGACCTTGAAGGTCCGTGACTTGTTGACGACGAGCTTGACCCGCTGGACGTCGTTCATCTCGCTGACGATGACACCGCCGGAGGAGCCCCGCCGGTCTGCAGCCGCCGCGCGGTCGGTGAACCCAGACGAGGCGAGCGCCGCGCCCAGACCCATCACGCCGAAGGCGAGAAGCCTCCCGACCTTGTTACCCGAAACGCGATCGCCACTCATCCGAGTCCCCCCACCGCGATCCACGGAGATTTCCCGCAAATCTACGTGCTCGACGTCCTCAACATTTCCCCTCTGCGCACCACGTCGCAGAGCTTACATTCTGTCCCACTACAATTCGTTACTTCGTGTCTCCAAGATCATCCTCCCTCATGCAGGCAGGTTGCAAGGCGCGATACTTACCACACCGTCGCAAGCACAAAGAAAACTCTTCAATGTTGCCAACGCGCATCATTCCCACGGGCTGTGGGGAACTATCCCGCAGCACGACCGCCCTTGGCGCGCGCTCGCGTCGCGGCTTTCCTATCGAAGGACATTCGGTCGCACGCTTGGAGATTCGCCTGGCCGAGTGCAAATCACTCTGATGCAATTCCGCACCCGCGCATTTGGCCGAACTCGACCAACCTGGTTCCCGGGCGAAACATGTCAGGCATGCTGCCATATTCGCGCTAGAAGGGAATCTGGTTGGAGGCGCTCGGCGCATTGAGCGTTGTGCCCCATATGGGCATCAGCATCGTAAAGTTTGCCTGAGACGCTGTAACACTCAAGCTGTTGCTGTTGGCCCCCACGGTCAGCGTTGGCGTCAGGCCTCCGAAAAACAGGAAGGGGGCCGCGTTCTGCTTGGCGGTGGTGGACAGGGGATCCCCGGTGCAGCCAGCCGGCGACTGCGGCGGGCTTTGAAGCAAGGCAGGCGTATAGCAGCTGATCATGACCGCACGGGCGCCAGCACTCGCGAGCGTCCGCAAGGATTGCATCGTGATGGCATAGCGTCCAAGATCGAAGATGACGAACATCAATGTGAAAAGCGCCACGGATACCATGATAAATTCAAACGGCGCCATACCGCGATTGTCGAGCTTTCTCATCATTGCACCAAAGCGACAACTTGGGTGTAAATGATGGTGGCCGGCGCACAGCCTTGCGTGCTGAGATAGCCGCCACCGCTCATGTCGATCGTTTTCGCGATCACTTGCGAACAGGTCGTATTCGCACTTGAAGTCGTACCGGCCCAGCTAACGTCGACGTTGGGGAAGTAGATAGCCCCGCCCAGGCTAACCTGACCGCCACCGTTTATGGTGACCTTGTTGCTGGTCTTGCTCGGCGCCTGATCATCAATCAGGACGCCATTCAGATCAGAAGAGAACGTGTTAGTGGTGGGTGCGGAGAGATCAGCCGTACCCCCGTTGATGGTAAGCTGCGAGTCTCCGAGCAAGACGAGGGTTACGCCCGCGCCTTTCAATTGTCCGCCGGTCATCTTTATATTTGCTTTGTAGAAGAAATATGTTCCCGGGTCCAAAACGTACTTGTCGCCGTTCTGCACCGTGAAACTGCCGTAGGCTCCAGTTCCGGCGCTATTTGGCGCGCAATGCTTCCACCCATCCGCCTGAAGGGTGCATGGCATATTTGTATTGCCCGTCCTGCTATTGAACGATGCGGTGTCCAGCTTGCTGAGCGGATTGCTAGCGTACGTCATGAAATAGTTGTGCGGCACGCTAACATTGCTGCAGCTGCCCGAGGGGGTGCAGCCATTTACACCATAGACTGCCCATCCCGAGCCGGTGAACGTTGGAGTGCTGGCAAGTTGAACACTGGTATCCGACATCAGAGCGCAGCCAGTTCCGTTGTTGCTGAGGTTACCAGCAAGCTTGAGTGCGCCTGAGTCAGGTCCAAGCGCCAGGACGCAGGCCTTGGTCGGCTGCTGGACCATTGCAATGGCTTGGGCGGGGATGTTGACGGTGGTCAAACCCAGCACGGCCGCCAGGTACGCCGGTTGTTGCTGGCTGACTCTGGCGCGAACGGCGTTGCCCGTGCCCGCAACCGGCGTTGTAAAAGTGCCCGCATTGTAGTTGCCGATATCGATCTGCACGGCCCGCGAGACTCTGCTCGGAAGACTAGGCGAACACGTGGTGCCCGGATAGGGCGTGCTGTCGTTCGGGCTGGAGTTGCAAAACCCATTTTGGGCCGCGAATTCCTTGGCTTCATAATCCACAGAGTGCGTGCCGCAGGCCGCACCCGCCATCGTACATGAGAGCCGCAATGCGCCCGAATAGGCCGCTGAGTCGGCGGCGTTCTGTGCGTGCTGGCGGGTGACGTACCACGATCCAGCCTCGGCCCCGAGTGCGACTACTCCGATCAGCGGCACGAGAGCGATGACTGTTGCGAATGCGACGGAGCCTCGCTGGGAATGGAGCAGACTACGCATGGAAGCCCCCTACTGGAAGCGCTCTGAGAAAGGCAACGTGTAGGTACAAGTGGTGGGACACAGCACCCCTCTCCACACAATTGGAGCCAAAGTGATGGTTGTCGAGAAAGTAATGTACTTGGGAGAAGCTAGATTGCCTGGCGAACAGGCGGCCCCTGCGTCTCCGCACAAAACCTGAATGTTGCTGATCGCATGGCCAGCCACTGTCGTCTGTAGCCCTGTCTTCCAGCTCACCGTGCCGTCAGGGGCGAGCGGATTAGCGTACTGCACATACTGCCCGAAGGAGCGCAACGCGCTCCATGCGGAGATGAACTGGAAGCCCGCAGCAGCCAGGTCGGCGAGCGGCATGAGCAGGAACGCCACCAAAACTGGGTAGACGATCAATGTCTCAAACGCGACGGCGCCGCGTTGATCCCCGGTGAACGGCTTCTTGCGGCTCATGAGTTGACCTCGACCGATACTCATCCTTCCGGTCGTCGACCGGAACAGCACTCACCAAACGTAGGGGACCACTCTCCAGCGCGATGCTTCGTAACTGGAATATTCCGGGCAGCTGCGCCGAAGCAGGTCTTCTTCGTAATAAATTCGGCAAATCTGAACGCCGATATGCAACACGAGCAAGACCGCTGTCAGCGGTGTCGGGCTTCTCAGAACCACACCCAACACCGCGATTTCTTCCGCGAGGTAGAGCGGGTGCTTGATCCACCGGTACGGACCCGTTTGCACCACGTTGCGCGCCTGTGGCACCAGACTGAACGACCTGCCAAGATGTCGGATGGTGACCAGCATCATGATCATGCCGATCAACACGCACGCGGTGGACGCCAGGTTTGGCAACGCCTTGTCGGTTTCGCCGAAGAAGGCGATCGTCCACGGCATATAGGTGCCGACGAACGCCGCGATCCTTGGGAGACGGCCCTTCGCTTGCGCCTTCGCCGGGGGCCGCGTGATGATCAACAGCGCCAGGAGCACGTAGAAGACGGCGAGGCAAACACTCGACAGGAGCGATGGCCAGGGATCATGAGCCGATGATCCGATCTTGATGGCCACGCCAACCGCCAGCAACATGAACCACATGCCGCCGAACAGTTGCATTGTTCGATCGTAAGAGGACGGTCTCGAAAGGGCAATCGTGCTCATGGCTACTTACCGAAGCTGGCGAACGAACGCACGAGGTGCAGAATGGGACTTCCTCCCAAAATGACGAACATGGCTGGAAGCAGGAACAACACCATCGGAATGGTCAGCTTGGCGCCCAACTTGTGTGCTCTTTCTTCAAGCTTGGTGATACGTTCGCGCCGGAGGTCGACGGCGACGCTCCGCAGAGCCTGGCCCACGGGCGTTCCGTATTGCAGGCTTTGGCCGACCATGATTCCGAATCGGCGAAGCCCATCCGACGTAGCTCCCAGTTTCTCGAATGCGTCGCTGCGGCTTGGCAGGATCCGGAGATCATCAAGAAGGCTGCTCATGACCCGGGCTATAGCGGGATTGGTCTCCTGCATTTCTTGCGCTACACGTGCCAGCCCGCTTTCCAGGCCCATTCCCGCTTCGCTGCACACAACCAGCAAATCGATCATGTCCGGCGTGCCCAGCCGAATGGCGGCATCAAACCGTCGCTTCAGCACCGCCAGTATCAATCGCGGCGCCAAAATCCCGATCGCCACGCCGATAAGCGTGAAGACCAGCACATCCAGCAGTGCCTTCCCGAAAAGCTGAGCGACACCCCCGGCGATGATCGGGCATAGGGCCATGCTGACGGCTTTGACACCGATCCAGGTCGGCAAGGCTCGATGATGATTGAAACCTGACGATTGAAGGATGGTTCGTAGCTGATCCAGATTTTCCTCAGCATAGAACCGACGATACCGCATGCCGAGTGACGAAAACCAACCGGTCACGTCCTGGAAGGGTGCGGACCGGCCAGCAACGCCCATCACGGCGTTCGACACCCGGGCGTCCAATGTACGAACGTGTATTTCGCGGATAATCAACATGCAGGACGCAGTCCCAGCTGCCATCGCGAGGGCCACCAGACCAAGACCAAACGTCATAGCTCCGTTTCCCTTCTGACCATCCAACTTATGACCAGGGCTCCGACAAGCACCGAAAGGACTGCGTAAGCCAGCAGCTTGTTTCCAACCGGATCGGTGAACAACAGATCAACCGTTTGCGGATTGGCTGCGTATAGGACCCCACCTGCAATCAAGGGCGAGATTGTCAGCGCTCGTGAGGAAAAGATCACCTCTCCTGCCAGCGCCTTGGCGCGAGCGGCCAGCGCAACACGTTGCCTGACAGTGTCTCCCAGGTTCTGCAAGGTCTCGGCCAGGCTGCCGCCAGACTTCAATTGCACGGCAAGTGTCACCGCAAAGATCGCATACTCCGCCACCTGCGTTCGCCGATAGACAGCTTGGACAGCTTCTTCCGGAGGTCTACCCAGATTCACTTCGCTGCATACGATGGCGAACTGCCCAGCCGTTGGCTGCGGCATATCGCGCGCCAGGGCACGAAATGCCTCGTGCACAGGCAGACCCGATCGCACGGTACTCGTCACCAGCTGGATCGCATCAGGCAGCTGTCGAAAAAGCTGAAGAGCGAAGCGACGTTGCTGCCAGCCGAACAGGCCTCGTATCACAATGAGGGCCGCGATTGCGGCGACAATGGACACGTAGACGATGGAATATCCCAGCTGGCTGTTCGCATAAAGGACCGCTGCTGCTCCGAATGCACCGGCAAGCAGCACATAGGCCGGACGCAACGTGTAAGGTACATCGGGATTGTAGTTGGAGAGCCGATTGAGAAACTGATCCTGAGACCCGCCCTCCAAGCGGCGGATGGATGGTAGGTTAGCCGGATGCGACGTTGGCAGAGCAACCGCCAACTGGCGATTGATGCGTCTTTCCCGAGCGTCGAGCCACAACGAGATGGCTGCTGCGCACATCGCGAGCGCCAGAACAGTAACGATCACGGACTCCAGCATCATACTTGCCTCATGGCCTCGGCCCAAGCACCATCCAGCCCGAAATAGACAAGACGGCTCTTGAACTTCGGAGTTGCAAGGTTGGACTTATAGCTGCCCGATATCCGCCCGTTCACGTCCTCCTCTTGATACTCGAAGGCTGCGATGTCGTTGGTGGTGATCACCTCCCCTTCAAGGCCGATCACCTCGCTGATCTGAACGATGCGACGCTGTCCGTCCCGCATGCGTTCGACCTGCACAATGAGATCCAGCGCAGCGACGATCTGACTTCGAATGGCGCGCGACGGTAGATTGACCTGTCCCATCTGCACCATATTCTCGATGCGGGTCAGGGCATCCCGGGTACTATTCGCGTGTACCGTGGAGATCGAGCCATCATGGCCGGTGTTCATCGCCTGCAGCATGTCGAATGCTTCGGAACTGCGCACCTCGCCAACCACGATCCGGTCGGGACGCATGCGCAGGGCATTCACCAGCAGATCGCGTTGTGTCACCTGCCCTGTGCCCTCGAGGCTGGGAGGCCGGGTCTCCAGGCTGATCACGTGCGGCTGCTGAAGCTGCAACTCCGCCGCGTCCTCGATCGTGACAATGCGTTCGGTGTGATCGATGAACTGACTCATCGCGTTCAGGAGCGTCGTCTTGCCGGATCCGGTACCGCCGGAGACCAGAACATTGAGCCGCGAGCGGGCGGCGATCTCCAGCAAATGTCCGATGGCCGGGGTCATTGAGCCGTTTTCAATCAATCCGGCTATGTCCAAACGGCGGCTTGGAAATTTTCGGATGGAAATGCACGGACTATGGATCGCCAGCGGCGGGAGGATGATGTTGACCCGGCTGCCATCCAGCAGGCGACAATCCACCATCGGACTGGATTCGTCGACGCGCCGACCAACCTGCGCGGCAATCTTCTGAGCGACGGAAGCGATGTGGCCATTGTCGCGGAATCGCACCGCAATGCGTTCCAGCTTGCCGTTTCGCTCAACGTAGACATTACTCGGACCGTTCACCATGATATCGTTGATCGATTGGTCCAGCAGCAGCGGACGGAGCGGCCCGTAGCCGGTCATGTCGTCGGCAATTTCGTCCGCGAGCTGCAGCTGCTCGCGGCCCGACAGCTCGAGCCGCTCCTGGTTGGCAATTTGATGGATGATCTCCTCAATCTGCCGCCGAAGAACCTCCCGCGACACGGTCGCGGCCACCGCTGGCTCGATCTGCTCGATCACCCGTTCACGCAGCGAAGGCGGGATTATGGGTTGGTGGATCGGTGGTTCGTCGCGCCTTGGCGCAGGTGACGGCACGCTCGGTGCGGATGCAGCCGCGCTGGGCGGCGGCAAAGGCAAGCCCATCGCAGATGCAGGGAGGCTTGTCGCCAATGAAGATACGTGAGCTGGCGCGTCGTCTTCACGCCTACCAAATTTTTTCATCGCAGATGTGCAGTGAGCACCCTCCTCCACCAGCCAGTCCGCTCGGCAGCGACACCGCTGATCTCCCGTACGATCGGTGCCAGGTGACGCCGCAATTTTCTGACGTGCTTCAGAGCTGGAATTCCCAGATTGAGCGCCTCGGTCATGCCCTTTCCGAGATCGGGAACGACGATGTCGGGCTCTGCACCCAAGGCCTTGACAACTGCCGCCCTCGGAAGCCCCCCGGGACGGCCGGCCCGGTTGAGCAAGGTAAAGACCCGGTCTTTGCCCGCGATGTTGATCACGGCCGCGCGTAGCGCATGGGCATTGCGAAGTCCGGTCACCTCGGATTCGAGCAGCACCATCACATGACGGGAAAGCGTAATCACGGGATAGATCGACGGCGGAAACGGGACGGGTACATCGACGACGATGTAGTTGAACCGTTGACGCAGCAGACCCAGCACGTGTCGTACGCCAGCTTCCGTAATTTCGAGCTGCGCATCGAGGTCCTCGTCGGCCGAGACCAGGCAAACCCTTTCGTTGACTTCGATTGCCGCGCGCTCGAGGAAGAGTGTGTCCGCCCGCATCGGATTCTCCAGAGCGATACGCAGCCCCGGCCCGGGACGAACACCCAGCATCACGGCAGCCTCGCCGCCCTGCAAATGAAGATCAAGCAGCGCCACCTTGGCCTTGGTTGTCTCGGCAAGTTGCAGCGCCAGATTGATCGCGATGCTCGTGGCGCCGGCGCCGCCCTGCGCCCCGCAGATCGAGACCACGTGCCCGCCACGATCGATCTGGTTGGCTGCCACGTCGCCGAGCAGCTTGGGGCGCAGCTTGTCCAGCACCATATCGCGCGTGAGCGGCCGCGGCAGATACTCGGTCAAGCCGAGCTCCAGGAGCTCCCGGTAGAAGGTGATCTCCCTGTTATCGCCGATCACGGCTACGCGGACATCGGGCGGACAGACGCCGGCCAGCCTTTCCAGTTCGGTAAAAGGATCATCGATGCCACTGATGTCTACCACCAGCGCAAACAGGTCGGTGTCGGTTTCAAGCATCCGTATGGCATTGCGGATCGTGCCGCGCCTGATCGAGAGGTTGGCGCCTTCGAGCCCCTTGCGCAGCGCCGCAGCGCTGAGCTCATCATTTACGAAACCGATGATGCGGTTACGCGTGACGATCGACGTCGATTCTTCAGGCGGAGTGGCTATGGCAATGTTCATCAACGTTTCTCCGACAACCTGTTATCGTAACCCACCGCCGTTGCAGTCGGGCGTCCAGCTTCCGATGCACCGTCGCAGCTGACGAGAGCGTCTTCTACTTGCTTCCTTACCGTGTATTGTTTGACCTCACCGCCTGAATGAACGACCACTGCCGTTCTCTGTGCGGAAATTGCATACTGGCGGGCAAGTTCAGGCGACACATCACAGCTCGACATCGCGCCGGTGTCTGCCTTGTCCCACTGATCGACCGCTGCGCGCACGGCCAAGGAAACCGTCCCGAGCTGCTTTGCGACGGTGACTTTCTTGACCTGTACCGGCGTAAGCTCCAGTGACACGGTCTGCGTTTGCTTACCTGCCATCCCGCTGATGGGGCGTGCGCCCTGCACGATCTCCTGATCGATCGCGATGACTCGAACATTGCGCAGAATGGTTTCGCTCAGTGCGCGACGCGCGGTGTCGACTTTCTCGAAGACCTGGGTCAACACGACGTCCACGTGATCGCCTGGCCTGATGAGGCCCGAGACACCGGCCTCCTCGTCAACCTTGATGCTGATGGCAAGGCTGTCTGGCGCCAGGACACTGGCGAGGAAACCCCGGTCCCGCGGACGCAGGATATCCTGCAACGTAACGGGACTGCCCGCTTCGACGAAGTTGCGGATGAGAGAACCCGGAAGTCCGGCCTTGGACTCGGGGGCGTCAAGGATAGCCCCCGGGGGAACGCGCTCCGGCGGCACCGAGCGCACGGTGAAATCCTCTTCGCGGGCCAACGTCCCCCTCGGCAATGGCCGTGCCGCGACAAAGTATCCGGCGGTCGCCGGCGCCGCCGGCGCTAGGGGCATCGCTGTCACTTGTACCGGGACCGGAGGCTGCGCCTTCGGCAGGTTCATGCTATAGGCAATCAGTCCAAACGCTGTGGTTGCAAGCAAAAGCACCACGATGATCGACAGACGCAGCGCGGATGACATTTCATGATCCTTTGCTCAAAATGGTCCAGATGCCGCCACAGGCGATAGCAACTCCGTAAGGCAGCGGGGCGTGTCGCAAATGGCGCCAACGCTCGATCGCGTAGATCCGCCGTGCGAGCGACGATCCGGCGGGTGCCAGCCTGGGATACGGCAGGTGACGCATCATCAGATGCACCAAGGCGAGAACGCCGCCGGCCAGCACGGTGACCGTCAGCAACTGCATCACGCCGCTCGGCGGGAGACCAACCGCCAGGGCAACCAGCAGCTTGACGTCGCCGCCGCCAATTCCTCCGCGCGCGTATAGGACAAAAAGGAGCAGGAAGAGGATCGCGGCTGCGATCAGCGACACGGCGACTTCTATCGGGCTGGGCAATTGACCGGCGATCCCAAGGAGCGCCAGCGCGAGACAAAATTCGTTTGGGATCGAGCGCGTCGCGACGTCTATCGTTGCGACATAGAGCAACAACAGGATTTCGAGGATCGAGATGGTGGGAGCAATCCAACTCATGAAATGCACGTTTCAAAAAAGTGGAAGGCAAACTAGCGGGAGCAGTCCTGCAGGAGGGGGGCAGCTTGGATTGCCCCCCTCTGGCGCCAGAATGGCTGTATCAACCAGCGATCGCAGTAGTGAAAGCGGTGGTGATTGCGGTGATGCCGGTCGTTAGCGCCGCCCCGATCTGCCCACCAGCTCCACCACCGAACACGGCACCCACTGCGCCAACGATGCAAACCGCGACGATGATGTACTCGAATGACACCACGCCATCCTGGTCCGTTCGCAGACGCTTCAACGCTTCCTTGGTCTCGATGTAATATTGCAACATTTGGAAGAATCCCTTCTTTCAAGATGAATTTGCAGACACCTCGGCAACTTCCAGCGGCTGCGGATTTATGTCCGGCCCCGCCAGCGATAAACTATCCATTAAATGTTTATTATCGTCAACATTTAATATATAATGTCTTTTGAATTAACCTTACCCGGAATGAGCCGCGGCGAAAATTAAAGATGAAGCGAGAATCGGCAAAAACGTCGTAATACGAGGACGATAGCCGACCCGATAATCGATGCTTGGGCAGAGCGCCGGCTGAGAGCCGATATGAATTCACCGGAATAGTACGGGCAACCGCAGTAAAATTTTATTATTCCGCGATTCAATAATTATGTGATGGAAAATGAACTGGCAACCTGTCGATCCACTCGCAAAATCGAGCGGATGATGCGACCAGGCCGGCGCGCATGGAGCAGATTTCGCGGCATGCGGAGGGCGCGAAGCGAGACATCTTTCCACGACGATTGAGGCGATCCCTCCCAGCGCCTCGAGCCATCGCCTCGCAGCGCGTCAGACTAGATACTCGTGGTAGCTGATAAGCGTTCCCATGTTCTTGTCTGCCTCTGTCTGGAAGCTCGCGGGATCGTACTGGCCCAACAGGCTGATGTTGGCGGTATGAACGCCGTCAGTCACCGAAAGGATACCTCCAGTGCCGGCCTGATTTGCGACATAGCTAGCGGTCGTGCCGTCCCCGAATGCGACGTCGAGGAGATCCAGGTGGTCATTTCCGTCAAACCCGGACACGACTCCGCTGAAGTCGAAGGAGTCATGGAGCACGATTGTCCCGGTCGCTGCGGCATCGAGCGCGACATGCGCAGATGAAGCCGCTCCGAACTCGATCGTAGCCACGCCATCCATCAGTGCCGTGCCGCTGCCGCTTACACTGCCGTTGAGAGTGATGTTGGCTCCATGGGCCCACAGCAGCCCTGAATTGTCCACGTTGCTGTCGATGACCAGGCCGCCGCTGCCGCTGGCCATAATCGTCCCGGAATTGACGACGGTGTTGTCGCTGGTGTCAATCTCGAGCGCGTTGGTGCCCGTCGCGATGATTGTACCTTGGTTGACAAGGGTCAATGTCCCCTCGCCAAGCTGTCCGGCTCCGGAAATGGTATTGTCGACGTTGGTCAGCGTGACATCGGAAACAGCACCACTGACGGTGTTCTCGCTATTGTCGGACAACAGCACCTGGCCGCCACCTTCAAGCAAAACACCGTGTCCAACAAGTTGGAGGTCGGTCTCGGCGCCGGTCGAATTCAACGAGATCGTGCCCGTATTGTGGATGTTGCCGGACAATGGCAGCAATGCGCCGTTGCCGATTGTCATTGTGCCGGCATTGTCGACCATGGGCTTGAAGTCGAAGACGAAGTCGTCCGCTGCGAGCGAGCCGGCATCGACGCCATCCAAAGTGATCGTTTGACCGTCGGCCAGCGCAATGACGGCATTACCTTCATTGTCGGTCGACAGATGCGTCTGCACGTCCGCGAACGTCTTGAAGCCGGCGTAGCCAATCAGGTCGATCTGATCATTCGCAATCTCGAAATCATAGATGACGTCGTGGCCGATCGGCTGCGAGAATACAAGCAGATCGCTGCCACTTGACGCTGTGAGATAGTCGTCGCCGGAAATGGCGATGATGGCGGAGCCGGCTGCAAAAGCTTCAACATTGTCAGCGAATGTCTCGACTACGGCCGAGCCATCCGGCTGCATCCGAGTCACGGTCACGTCGAGGTGCAAAGCTCCGGCGAAACTGACTGGCGATGTCACCGTTAGCGAGCTGACGTCGGTCGTCTCGATCGTCCACTTGCCGTCGGGGAGCAGCGTCCCACCATTTAGTGTCCAGCCGGCGGGCATGCTGGCAACAGTGACCGTGGCGAATTGCCCCTCATTGGCGGGCGAGTCGGTCAGACCCAGATTGATGGGCTGCCCCGATACGCCCGCAGGAGCAAGCGCCGTTCCAAACGCAAAGTCCGCCGCGCTAAAAGCACCGGTTATGCTAGCCAGAGTGGTCAGGTTGTCCAAATCTGCAACGAGTATCGCGCCGCCTGCCACGCTCGGATTGGGATCGTAGTAGACCTGCGCGTGGCCCACTGTCGAATTGTGGAACACGAACAGGGCCCCTGTCGTGATATTGGAATAACCGTTGATCGTCGATTGAACTGTCGCTGTCGTCACGGATGCGTCGGTTTTTACGCCGACCTCCGTGTTGGCGAGATTTATCGCAGCGTTGTTGCCCGTTCTGACGTTTTCAACGCTTGTATCGACATCACCAATGACGAATCGCCCAGCGGCTACCGTAAATTCCAGCTTATCCCCTGAGGTGTTGAAGTCGGTGATGTGGTCACCCGCGTCGGTGACAGCGAGATAGGCGAATGTATCGTTCCCGCCACCACCAGTCAGCGCGTCTGCGCCACCACCGCCCACGATCCTGTCCGCGCCAGTGCCTGCGCCACCGTTGATCGTGTCGTTACCTGAACCGCCCTTGAGGGTATCATCACCACCGTTTCCTGAACTGCCCATGATGACAAAAGATCCGGACGTGACTGCGCTAGCATCTACGACCAGGTCGCCGTTACCAGTGATGCCGGATCCGTCAATCGTGAGCGTTCCTCCGTTTTGGAATGTCGAAAGGAATGTCAGGACGTCAGTGTGATTTCCGCTGTTGCCGTCACTTAGACTTATTGTTTCGAAGTTTGTCAGGCCAATGCTTCCTGCACCATCGCCGAACGTGAATGGCCCCAGACCACCACCACTGAGGGCGAGAGTGTCCGCACCGCTTCCCCCAGTCAGCATGTCACCGTTGTTTAGCGTTAGGGGAGATTGCGTTCCGGTCACAGTATTGGTGCCCGATACATAGAAGACGGTATCGGTGCCGGTCGTGAGCGCGAAGGGACTGGGGCTCGTGACCGAAATGGTCACCGTGTCGACATCGGTCAGTGCCCCACCCGCTCCGGTGTGGCCATTGTCGTTTGTTGTCATGGTCAGAGTGCTGGTTCCGGCAAAGTTCGATGTCGGAACGTAGTTGACCGTCGAGGCCAGGGTAGAATTGATGGCGCTGACTGTTCCGGTCAGTGTCACCGTCGACGTTCCGCTGCCGCTGATCCCTGCGGTACCTCCTGAAACGGTCAAGGTGCCGTTGGTTACCGACAACGTGATCGTTTCGCTGGCGCCGTCCGAGTCGGCATCGAAGATGCTAAGTCCAGTGATCGCCTTTGTCGTGTTGACGTTTGTCGTCTGTGCTCCCGGAACCGTGTTCACCGGCGCGTCGTTGACCGGGATGACCGCGACGGTCGAGCTCACGATATTGCTGGCGTGGCTGGCCGTCTGGCCGTCGTCAACCTGATAGCTGATGGTGCGGGTCGCGCCCGACGGATTGTCACCCGAGTTCGAATACGTCACGGAGCGTAGAGCCGCCTGGTAGTTCGCAGCACTCGACGAACCCGTCAGGGTCATCACCCCAGTGCTGACGTTATAGCTGCCGGTGATGCCGTTCTGATTGGTAAAACCGAGCACATCCTGGCCGGAGGCGAAGTTGCCTGTGATCGAGACCGTCGCGCCGGTCAGGTTCGTGCTATCAATGTCCGACACGACCAGCGCCGTATCGATCGCGGTCGCCGCCTGCCCCTCGGTATAGGACAGTGAGCCGCCATTGGCGTTCAGCACCGGCGCATCGTTGCTGCCGGTGATGGTGACCGTCACGATGCCGCTCGCGGTGCCGTCCTGGCTGGTGACCGTGAACTGGTCCTGGACCTGCTGGCCGGCGGTGAGCTCATTGTGGGCGCCGTTGCCGGTGTAGCTCCAGGTGCCGTTGGCATCGATCGTGAAGTCGCCGTAGGTCCCGTGGACGTTCGATTGCGCCACGACGTGGGCCTGGCCCGTATCCGGGTCGGTGATGGTAAGCTGGCCGCTCGTGTTGAGCACCGCCGCGGTATCACCCTCGGTGACGGACTTCGAGTCCGATGAGACCGTGGCCGCATCATTGCTGCCGGTGATGGTGACCGTCACGGTACCGGTGGCGGTGCCGTCCTGGCTGGTCACGGTGAACTGGTCCTGAACCTGCTGGCCGGCGGTGAGCTCGTCATGGGCGCCGTTGCCGGTGTAGCTCCAGGCCCCGTCGGCATCGATCGTGAAGTCGCCATAGGTCCCGTGGACGTTCGATTGCGCCACGACGTGGGCTTCGCCAGTGTCGGGGTCGGTGATGCTGAGCTGGCCGTTGGTATTGAGAGCCGCCGCGGTATCGCCTTCGGTGACGAACTTCGAGTCCGACGAGACCGTGGCCGCATCGTTGGTGCCGGTGATAGTCACCGTCACCGTGCCGCTCGCGGTGCCGTCCTGGCTGGTGACCGTGAACTGGTCCTGAACCTGCTGGCCGGCGGTGAGCTCGTCGTGGGCGCCGTTGCCGGTGTAGCTCCAGGCCCCGTTGGCATCGATCGTGAAGTCGCCGTAGGTCCCGTGGACGTTCGATTGCGCCACGACATGGGCCTGGCCCGTATCCGGGTCGGTGATGGTAAGCTGGCCGCTGGCGTTCAATGCGGCGGCAGTGTTGCCTTCGGTGACGGACTTCGAGTCCGACGAGACCGTGGCCG
>NZ_JALBGZ010000329.1:0-6873 GCF_023006515.1 Bradyrhizobium sp. PRIMUS42 | reverse complement strand
CGCCACGAGGCGGGCGGGCGTCGCCCCTGCCCTCAGGGCCGCGCTTGGCGAATTTCTTCTCAGGGCCACGCGGCTTGCCGGACCGGCCCTTGGGCGGTCCCTTAGGGGGGCCTCGCCGGCCACGGGAATCGTTGTCTTTGTCGCTGTCGCGAGGCATGAATAATCTCACTCAGGGGATAGCCGGAAAGCATTGTGCGCGCTCATTCAGAGCCGCACGCTCAGGCAAATTCGGTAAGCACTTCTGCTGAAGGCGCAGCTACTAGCAGGTTTCTTCGGATGATACGAGGCTTGAAAGCCCCCTCTTTCATGGATTTGGCGCTTCAGACGGCCGAAAACGCCGGAAAATCGGGCGAAGTTCCTGTTGGATGCGTTGTGGTCCGCAATGACGAGGTCATCGCCACCGGCGCCAACCGGACGCTGACCGACCACGACCCCACGGCCCATGCCGAGATCATCGCGCTGCGCGAGGCGGCGAAAAAGATCGGCAGCGAGCGCCTGGTGGACTGCGACCTCTACGTGACGCTGGAGCCCTGCACCATGTGTGCGGGCGCCATCTCGTTTGCAAGGGTCAGGCGCCTGTATTACGGCGCGGCCGATCCCAAGGGCGGCGCGGTGGAATCAGGCGTGCGGTTCTTTGCCTCGCCGACCTGCCATCACGCCCCGGATGTCTATTCCGGCGTCGGCGAGAGCGAGGCGGCGCGGCTGCTCAAGGAGTTCTTCCGGGAGCGGCGCTAATCCGCCAGGAAGAACTCGCGCAACGCACTCGCGGTGACGTCCGGGTTCTCCTCGGTGAGGAAGTGGCCGGAATCCACGGGCATGCCGACCACGTTCGTGGCCCACTGTTTCCACGTATCGAGCGGCGTCGCCGCGGCTTGCGCCACGCCGGCATTGCCCCACAGCGCCAACATGGGAATGGTGATCTTCTTGCCGGCCTCGAAATCGGCTTTGTCGAGGTCGTAGTCGAACGTGGCGCCGGCGCGGTAGTCCTCGCACATCGCGTGGACGCGGGCGGGATCGCGGAATGGGGCGGTGTAGTGCTCCAGCGCACGCGGGTCGATCGCGTCCAGCGTCTTCGATTTGGTCTGGCTCGCCATCTTGAAGCGCAGGAAGAACTCGCCATTGCTCGAGATCAGCGTCTCCGGCAGCGGATAAGGCTGCGCCAGGAAGGTCCAGTGATAGATCTTCAGCGCATAGGCGCGGTTCATCCGCTCCCAGTAATTATAGGTCGGCAGGATATCGAGCACGGCAAGCTTCGACAGCCGGCCGGGATGGTCGAGCGCGAGGCGATAGGAGACGCGGCCGCCGCGGTCGTGGCCGGCGAGCGCGAAGTGCACGTGACCGAGACGCTCCATCACTTCCACCATCGCCTTGGCCATCGCGCGCTTGCTGTAGGGGATGTGCAGCGCGTCGCTCTCGGGCATGTCGGACCAGCCATAGCCCGGCAGATCGGCGATGATCAGCGTGAACTTATCGGCGAGTTGCGGCGCCACCTGGTGCCACATCACGTTGGTCTCGGAGAAGCCGTGCAACAGCAATAGCGGCGGTCCGCTGCCGCCGACGCGGGCGAAGATGCGGCCGAAGGAGGTGTCGATCCATTCGGAGCGAAAGCCCGGATAGAGGTCGGCGAGATCGGACATCTTTTTGCATCCTTATGGTCAGTCCAAAGGTCGTCCCGACAAACGAAAAGTCGAAAACAACCCCATGCACAGTAACGGTATTATCGGCGGGGCGACTAACCCCAACAGCCGATTGCACATTCTGGAACGTCGATGTGGCGGCGCGGTGACACCGAACCACGCGATTTCGGATTGGCGCGCTTTGCAAGCCGTCCGGAAGCACGGCCTAAGCCTAAGCCTTGGCCTTCTCCGCCTCCACCGCCTGCCAGCCGATGTCGCGGCGGCAGAAGCCTTCGGGCCAGCTGATGCGATCAACGGCCTGGTAGGCGCGGCCTTGCGCCTCCGTCACGGTCTTGCCCAGCGCGCAGACATTGAGCACGCGGCCGCCATTGGCGAGGATCGCACCATCCTTCTCGACCGTGCCGGCGTGGAAGATCTCGACCGTCTCCACCTTCGCGGCCTCCGCTAACCCGCCAATGCGCGTGCCCTTCTGGTAGTCGCCGGGATAGCCCTTCGCCGCCATCACCACCGTGAGCGCGGACTCCGGATGCCAGCGCAGATCGAAATTCTTCAGCTGGCCGTCGCAGGACGCGAGGAACGCCGGCACGATGTCCGACATCATGCGCAGCATCAGCACCTGGCACTCGGGATCGCCGAAGCGGACGTTGAACTCGAACAGCTTTGGACCCTGCGTCGTCAGCATGATCCCGGCATAGAGCACGCCGCGGAACGGCGTGCCGCGCTGCTTCATGCCTGCGACCGTCGGCAGGATGATCTTGGCCATGATCGCGTCGTGGATCGCCGGCGTCACCAGCGGCGTCGGCGAATAGGCGCCCATGCCGCCGGTGTTCGGGCCGACATCGTGGTCGAACACGCGCTTGTGGTCCTGCGCGGAGGCCAAGGGAATGGCAGTCTCGCCGTCGCACAGCGCGAAGAAGGAGATCTCGCGGCCGGGCAGGAACTCCTCGATCACGACCTCCGCGCCGGCCTCGCCGAACGCGCCCTCGAACATCATGGCGATGGCGTCCTCGGCCTCGCGCACGGTCTTGGCGACGACGACGCCCTTGCCGGCGGCGAGCCCGTCGGCCTTCACCACGATTGGCGCGCCCTGGCTGTTGACGTAATCGCGGGCATCGTTGGCATTGGTGAAGCGCTTGTAGGCGCCGGTGGGAATGCCGAACTCGGTGCACAGCGCCTTGGTGAACCCCTTGGAGCTTTCGAGCTGCGCCGGGATTTTGTTCGGCCCGAACGCCTTGATGCCGGCGGCGGTGAGGTCATCGACAATGCCGGCCGCCAGCGGCGTCTCCGGCCCGACCACTACCAGCTCGATCTTGTTGGCCTTGCAGAAATCGATCACCGCCGCATGGTCGGCGACATCGAGCGCCACGCATTCCGCCTCCTTCGCGATGCCGGCATTGCCGGGCGCGCACCAGAATTTGGTCACCAGGGGCGAGGCCGCGATCTTCCATGCCAGAGCATGTTCGCGGCCGCCGGAACCGAGCAGGAGAATGTGCATCGAGGGCTCAGAAAATAAGGGTTTGCTGTGTGCGGAGGTCGCACGAATCGGCGCGGGTCTCAAGGGGAAACGCCCCGAACTCCCCGTCATTCCGGGGCGCGCCTAGCGCGAGCCCGGAATCCATCGAGCTTCAGCGACGGCGGTGAAATGGATTCCGGGCTCGCGACTTCGTCGCGCCCCGGAATGACAGTGGACAGAGAGAGCTCCGAACCGGCGGCGCGCTAAGCTTGCTTGCCTGCAATGATCTCCTGCAACGTCGCCACATGCCGCGCGAAGGCGCCGCGGCCGGCAGCGGTCGCGGTGACCGTGGTCTGCGGCTTCTTGCCGACGAAGGCTTTCTCGACGGATACGTATCCCGCCTTGGCCAGGGTCTCGATATGCGCACCGAGATTGCCGTCGGTGGCGCCGGTCAGCTTCTTCAGCCGCGCAAATTCGAGGCCCGATGCCGGCGGCAGCGCGTTCAGCGCCGCCATGATCTTCAGCCGCAGCGGCTGGTGGATGATGTCGTCGAGCTCAGCCACGCCTAGCCCCGCCGCATCCGGAAGCCACCGACGATGAGCGCGCCGCCATTGACGGCGGCCATCCACGGCAACAGCGGTACCCCCGGGATGGAGAAATATCCGATCAGCGTCAGCGCGACGACGGCTGCACCGAGCGCCGGGAAGGCGTAGCCGAACCGGACCGTCGCCATCATGTACAACAGCGTGATGTAGATCAGCCAGAACACTGTCTGCTGCCGCGGCGAGAACCTGCCTAAATAGCAAAAGAGGACGCCGAAAGCGACGAGCAGCAGGAGCACCAGCAGATTGCGGCTGTCGAACAGGCGGATGCCCTTTCTCGACAGATGATAGACGCCGAAAGCAACGAGGCCGAGGGCCGAGACGGTGTACAGCGCAAACCAGAAATAGAGCCCGTCGTTCGCCACGAACCAGCTGTTCCAGTAATAGGCGCCGTAGCGCGGCCAGAACCAGATCAGGAGGTCGTCGGCGAACGGCAACAGGGCCCACATCAGCAGGACGACACCGGAGACCAGGTAGATCTGCGACCGCGACCCGGGGCGACCGGTCTTCTCACGGTCGTTCAGCGCGCCGGAAGCCTGCTTGCCGTCGATCACGTGAGCGCTCCTTCTTCTGCAATGGGTGCAGCCGGGTGCATGATGGCGTCGAGCTCAGGCATTCGCTAGATCCGCCGCATCCAGAGGCCGCCGAGGATCAGGCCGCCGCCATTGACGAAGGCCATCCAGAGCGGGAACGCCTCGCCGATGTAGAAGAACCCGATCAGCGTCAGGGCGGAAATGCCGAGACCGATCGCCACGAAGGCATAGCCGAACCACAGCCCCGCCAGCGTGTAGAACAGCATGAAATACAGCGGCCAGAACGTCCCCAACTGCCGCGGGCCGAAATGACCGATGACACCGGTGCACAGATAACCGAACGCGAAGAACAACGCGAACACCAGCAGCAGCCTGATGTTGAAGGCGGCACCATGGGGGTGAGGCGGCGGATTGAAGACGCGAAGCGCAATCAAGCCGCCGACACCGAGGGCATCCGCGGCAACCCAGGCATAGGCCGCGTAGACCGGCCAAAGCCAGGTCACGAGGTTGGCTGCGAACACCACCACGCCCCACCAGACCGCAGCGAGGCTCGCCAGCTCATAGAGCTGCGATCGCTTCACACGCTGGACGATGTCGTCGATATCGGCCAGCGCTGCGGACGCCTCGGTGCTGTCGATCATGACTGCCCTGCCCCGCGCGTTGCCACATCCTCGGCGATGACCGAGATCGCCTTCGGTTGGGTGACGATGCCCATGTGGTTGATGCCGTCGATGATCTTGACGTCGATCGATGGTTTGATGGACTGGACCGCCTCGGCATATTTGTCCGAGATCATCATCTCGTCCTCGGCGCCGCCGAAGATCGTGATCGGACGTGTGGTTGCCGGAAGATCGATGCGATAGCCGCGCGTCGCAAAGTTGCGCATCAGGCGATCGGAGTAGGTGGAGACGAGGTACTTCGCCGAAGTCGGCGGCACTGCCAGCGCCAGCACCGGAAGCTGCGAACAGCAGTCGATGCCGAGCCTGCGCAGCGCCGTCAGACCCAGCAAGCGCGGCACGTCGGTACTGACCCAGCCGCCGGCATTTGGCTTGTTGGTGGGTGCGTCATAGCCGAGATAGGGCGCGAGCAGCACGGTGCGCACGAACATGTCTTGCATGATCGGCGTGGCAGCAACGCGCAGCGAGAAGCCGGCGCCGGCGGAATGACCGATCAGGGTGAGCGGCAGGTCCGGCGCGGTCTTGCGCAAATGGGCGACGAAATCGACGAGATCGTCCTCGAGCTGGCCGACATAGCCGATATCGCCGCGGGTGCCGGAGCCGCCATGGCCACGGATGTCGAGCGCCCAGGTCTCCACGCCGCGCGAGGCGATCGCATGTGTCAGCGCATGATTGACGGTGCCGCTCGAGCCGGAGGAGCCATGGATGAAGATCGCACCCCGGCCTGCCGCAGGGCCGTTCGGCGCGTAGTGGCGATAACCGATCCAGGTGCCGTCGCGCGCCTGGAAACGCTCGAGCGGGGGCAGCGTGGACCAGTCGATTCCTTTGGCTGAGTCGGAGACCGACCGCATTTCAGGCGGCCGCTCCAGCGGCGTTGCGATCATTGCGACCAGGATCAGCGCCACGCCGCCGACCGCACACAGGACCCATTTCAGGCCGTTCAAAACGCCGCGCAGCAACCGGAACGCCATGGTTCATCCCTTCAAATGCATCAATCAATAGAGAACTCTATATAACAGAGTACTCTCCCGGTCAACTCCTGGATTGGCGCCGCGCGGCGAAAATCCTTAACGTCGGGTCTGACCCCAAAATGCCGAATCGTTTGCCGATGCCGCCTGCGGAACAACTGCTCAACGCCCCCGAATTCACCGTTTCCGAGCTCTCGCTGTCCCTGAAACGGACGGTCGAGGACGCCTTCGGCCATGTCCGGGTTCGGGGTGAGATCTCCGGCTTTCGCGGGCCGCATTCGTCCGGCCATTGCTATTTCGCGCTCAAGGACGAGAGCGCCAAGATCGAGGCGGTGATCTGGAAGGGCGTGCACGGGCGCATGCGCTTCAAGCCGCAGGAGGGGCTGGAGGTCATCGCCACCGGCAAGCTCACCACCTATCCGGGCTCCTCGAAATACCAGATCGTGATCGAGGCGCTGGAGCCGGCCGGCATCGGCGCGCTGATGGCGCTGATGGAGGAGCGCAAGAGGAAGCTCGCCGCCGAAGGCCTGTTCGACGAGGCGCGCAAGCAGCTGCTGCCCTGGCTGCCGGAGGTGATCGGCGTCGTGACCTCGCCGACCGGCGCCGTCATCCGCGACATCCTGCATCGCTTGGAGGACCGCTTTCCCCGCCGCGTGCTGGTGTGGCCGGTCAAGGTGCAGGGCGAAGGCTCGGCCGAGCAGGTCGCGGCCGCGATCCGCGGCTTCAACGCACTGCCCGAGGGCGGCAAGATTCCGCGCCCCGATGTCTTGATCGTGGCACGCGGCGGCGGCTCGCTGGAGGATCTCTGGTCGTTCAACGAGGAGATCGTGGTGCGCGCGGCGGCCGAGAGCATGATCCCGCTGATCTCGGCGGTCGGGCACGAGACCGACATCACGCTGATCGATTTCGTCGCCGACAAGCGCGCGCCGACGCCGACGGCCGCGGCCGAGATGGCGGTGCCGGTGCGCAGCGAATTGTTCGTCGAGGTCGCCGATCTCGGGCG
>NZ_JALBGZ010000328.1:0-6874 GCF_023006515.1 Bradyrhizobium sp. PRIMUS42 | reverse complement strand
CCACCGCCGGCGCCGTGACGGCACCGGACGGCTACTTCAGGGCCGTGCGCGAGATCTGCGACCGCTACGGTGCGCTGCTCATCCTCGACGAGGTCATGTGTGGCATGGGCCGCACGGGCACCACGCACGCCTGGGAGCAGGAAGGCATCGCGCCTGATATCCAGGCCATCGCAAAGGGGCTCGGCGGCGGCTACCAGCCGATCGGCGCGATGCTCGCGAGCGGCAAGATCATCGACACCATCCGCGCCGGCTCGGGCGCCTTTCAGCACGGTCACACTTATCTCGCGCATCCCCTCGCCTGCGCGGCCGCTTTGGCGGTGCAGGAGGTGATCCGCGAGGATCGCTTGCTCGACCGCGTGAGGGAGCGCGGCAAGCAGCTCGAACAACGCCTGACCGAGCGCTTCGGCAATCATCGCCATGTCGGCGATATCAGGGGCCGCGGCCTATTCTGGGCGATCGAGCTGGTCGCCGATCGCGCCAGCCGCACCTCGTTCGATCCCGCGCTCAGGCTCAATCAGAAGATCAAGGCGGAGGCCTTCGCCAATGGGCTCGGCTGCTATCCGGGCGGCGGCACCGTGGACGGCGTGCGCGGCGACCATGTGCTGCTGGCGCCGCCCTATATCGCCTCTGCGGACGAGATCGACTTGATCGTCGACAAGCTCGGCACGGCCGTCGACAACGTGTTGCGTAGTGTCAATCACTGAGGGGAGAGTAGCATGATGAGGAAAGTGGTTATCGCAGCGAGCATGCTCGCGGCATCGACGGTTGTCGCGTCGGCGGCAACGCTCGACACGGTGAAGAGCCGTGGCACGCTGGTGTGCGGCGTCAGTGCCGGCTTTGCCGGATTCTCGGCGCCGGACTCGCAAGGCAACTACCGGGGTCTCGACGTCGACTATTGCCGTGCGCTCGCCGCCGGCGTACTGGGTGATGCCAGCAAGGTGCGCTACGTCTCGCTGACCGCGCAGAACCGCTTCACCGCCCTGCAATCGGGCGAGATCGACGTGCTCTACCGCAACTCGACGCAGACATACTTGCGCGGTGTGACGCTGGGCTTGCGGCAAGGCCCGATCAACTTCTACGACGGTCAGGGCTTCGTCGTGAAGAAGGATCTGGGCGTAAAAGAGATCAAGGACCTCAAAGGCGCCACCGTCTGCGTGGCTCAGGGCACCACGCACGAAGTCACGCTCGGCGATTACGGCCGCGCCAACGGTATCGACTGGAAGCCGCTGGTTTTCGACCGCGTCGACACCATGTATCAGACCTTCTTCGGCGGCCGCTGCGACGCGATGACCCAGGACGCCTCCGCGCTCGCCGGCGCCGTGACGACCGCCGCGCCGAACCCAGCCGACTACGTCGTGCTGCCGCAGACCATCAGCAAGGAGCCGCTCGGCCCCTTCACCCGCAACGGTGACGAGGTCTGGAGCGACATCATCACCTGGCTACATTACGGCCTGATCGAGGCCGAAGAGCTCGGCGTCACGCAAGGCAATGTCGACGAGATGGCGAAATCGCAGACACCGGCGATCCAGCGCCTGTTAGGCGCCTCCGGCGATCTCGGCTCGCGCCTCGGGCTCGACAACAAATGGCTTGTGACCGCGATCAAGGCCACCGGCAATTACGGCGAGATCTACGAGCGCAACGTCGGCAAGGCGAGCCCGCTCAAGCTCGACCGCGGCCTCAACGGCCTCTGGAGCAAGGGCGGCTTGATGTACGCGGTGCCGTTCAAGTAACATCTCGCGTCCCGGACGCGCTGCAGCTCCCGGCGATGCGACGCATCGTCCGGTCCGCTGCTGCTGAGCCGGGACCCAGCGGCAACAATGGGCCCCGGCTCTGCAGCGCAATACTTCGCATTGCGCTGCGTCCGGGGCACGAAACCCAAATAGTCACGCTCCATGACGACGTCCATGCGCATCGCCCTGATCCACGCCCTCAAGCACTCCATCGCGCCGATCGAAGCGGCGTTTGCGAAGGCGTGGCCAGAGGCGAGGCTGATGAACCTGCTCGACGACAGCCTGTCGGCGGATCTGGCGCGCGACGGAAAACTCAATGATGCGATGACCGAGCGCTTCCTGGCGCTCGGCGATTACGCAGCAGCGACCGGAGGTGACGGAATCCTGTTCACCTGCTCGGCCTTCGGCCCTTGCATCGAGGCGGTCGCGCGCGCGCATGCGCCGATGCCGGTGCTGAAGCCAAACGAAGCGATGATCGAGCGCGCCGTGACGATGGGCAGGCGCATCGGCCTGCTCTCGACCTTCCCGCCGACCCTGGTCTCGATGCCGCCGGAGTTTCCGACCACCGTCCAGGTGGTGCCGAAGCTTGCCGAGGGCGCGCTGGCGGCGCTCGATCGCGGCGACCGCGCCACCCATGACCGGCTGATCGTGGAAGCGTCCAAGGGGCTGCGCGATTGCGACGTCATCGCGCTGGCACAGTTCAGCATCGCAGCGACGGCACCGCTGGTCGCGGAAGCCACTGGCCGTCCCGTCGTGACCACGCCTGACAGTGCGGTCGACAAGCTGATGAAGCTGTTGAAAGCAAAGGCCTAGGAGCCGACCTTCTTCCGCCGCCGAGCACCCTTGATCGCAGCCGCGAGCGCGGCTTTCGTTTCGCGGACGAAATCCTCGACCAGCTCCTCGCGCGAAGCATGGGCAGCCTCGCCGGTGAACAGGCCCTGCTCTGCCAGCATCACCACGCCGTGCAACGCCGCCCAGATCTTGAGCGCCTGCCGTTCGCGCAAGTAGCCGACCGCAGGCGCTTCGAGGGCTTCGATCACGAGCGAAAACGTCTCGCGCGTGGCTTCGTGCAGCTCGCTGTCCTTGGCCGCGCATGAGACGGTGCGCGACGCGAACATCAGGCGGTAGATGCCGTTGCGGCGCAGGCCGAAATCAAGTGTCACTTGCGCCAACCGCGACAGCTTTGATTGCTTCGACGTCCCAGCCATCGCCTCGCGCATGATCGCGCTGAGCTGCCGGAACGCTTCCGCCGTCACCGCTGCAAGCAGCGCGTCGCGATCGGCAAAGTGCCGATACGGCGCAGGCTGAGAGACGCCGAGCTGCCTGGCCAGTGCCTTGATGCTGATCGCCTCGGCGCCGCCCTGCTCCGCCTCACGCAGCGCGGCCTTGATCAGGGCGTCGCGGAGATCGCCATGGTGGTAGGTGTTCTCGGGCTTGCGAGCGAGTTGGGAGCGCATGTTGAAGGCAAGCCTATAAGTTTGCGCTTGACAGGGAAAGCCCATCGCGAATGTAATAGTATATAACTTAGAAGAAGCGGCGAATGCCGCCGACAATATTGACAAGAGGAACGCGCCGCCTTCGAGCCGCGTGCATACGACCGAGGAAGCCGCCATGACAGAGCGATTGAGGGTTCACGTCGATCCTGACAAATGCCAGGGCCATGCGCGCTGTAAGGCACTCGCGCCGGAGCTTTTCGAGCTGGACGAATACGGCAACGCCCACGAAGCCGGTGACGGCATTGTCCCGCCGGACCTTGAAGACAAGGCTTGGCTTGCCAAATCCAATTGCCCGGAAATCGCAATCGACGTGATCGAGGAGTAGCGCGGGCTGCCTGAGTGCCCGCGTACGCGATTCGATCACCATCCCGAGGATTCCTCCGACATGTCCGACGTCAGCCAGCCTGTCGCTCATCCGCCGGTCACCGACTGGATCAACGATTTCGACCACACCGACCCGCAGTGGACGGAGGATCCCTTCCCGATCTGGGACGAGCTGCGCGCGGCAAGCCCGGTCGTGCACACCGAGCGCTTCCTCGGCTGCTACATGCCGACGACCTATGAAGCCGTGCGCGAGATCGCCAACGACACCGAGCATTTCTCCTCACGCCGCATCATCGTGCGCGACGTTCGTCCAGAGGTCGCGAGGAACGCCGCTCCGCCGATCACCTCGGACCCGCCCGTGCACAAGCCGGCCAAGCAGCTCCTGCTGCCGCCGTTCACGCCGGACGCAATGAAAAAGCTGGAACCGCGGATGCGCGCGATCTGCAACGAGCTGATCGACGGGTTCATCGCCGACGGCAAGGTCGACGCCGCCGCGCGCTACAGCAAATACATCCCGGTTCGAGCGATCGCACACATGCTCGGCATCCCCGAGAGCGACAGCGATCTCTTCATCAACTGGATCCACATGATCCTCGAGCTCGGCATCAAGGACGAGAGCAAGCTGCTCCAGGCTGTGCAGGAGATGAGCGCCTATTTCAGCGCGCATATCGAGGAGCGCAAGGCCAAGCCGACCGACGATCTCATCTCCTACCTGATGAACGCCAGGGACAAGGAGGGCAACCCGCTCGAAGACTCGCACGTCCTCGGCTCGCTGCGCCTGCTTCTGATCGCCGGCATCGACACCACCTGGAGCGCGATCGGCTCCTCGCTCTGGCATCTTGCGAAGACGCCGACCGACCGCGAGCGGCTGCTCGCCGAGCCCGCGCTGATTCCGACCGCAGTGGAGGAGTTGCTGCGCGCCTATTCGCCGGTGACGATGGCCCGCGAGGTGGTGAAGGAGACGAGGATCTCGGGCTGCCCGGTCAAGGCGGGCAACATGGTGTTACTGTCGTTCCCAGCCGCAAACCGCGATCCCAAGATGTTTCCGGATGCTGACAAAGTCGTGATCGACCGCCGCGAAAATCGCCACGCCGCCTTCGGGCTCGGCATTCACCGCTGCGTCGGTTCCAACCTGGCGCGCATGGAGATGCAGGTTGCGCTGGAGGAATGGCTGAAGCGCATTCCAGATTTCGCCCTCGATCCGGCAGGCACGGTGACCTGGTCGCAGGGCACGGTGCGGGGCCCGCGCCAGTTGCCATTTTTGCTGGGAAGGGCGATGTAGGTCTTTCCAACACGGGGACGGAGAGGCTGGACGGCCATGGCTGACGACAACGAGCCGCCCGACAGCAAACTGACGCGAACCAAGGAAAAATGGGCGCGCGAGGGCCGCTTCCTCACCGGCAAGATTACGCGTCCGGAAGATCAGCGACTGCCGCCCGGCCAGCACCTCACCAAGGACTGGCCTGTGCTCGATCTCGGGGTTGTGCCACCGGTGTCGCGCGAGCGCTGGCGGCTCGACGTTTACGGTGCGATCGAGACGCCGGTGTTCTGGACCTTTGCGGAGTTCGCTGCGCAGAAGCAGGCCCGGTTCACCTCCGACATCCATTGCGTCACCACCTGGTCGCGCTACGACAATGAGTGGGAAGGTCTCGCCACGCGCGAGCTGCTCGCGGTCTGCCAGCCCCGCGAGGATGCACGCTTCGTAACGCTGCATTCCCATGACGGCTACACCACCAACCTCGCGCTGGAAGATTTTGCCGCCGAGGATGCGCTGCTTGCCCATAGCTGGTCCGGCCAGCCGCTGACGGAAGAGCACGGCGGCCCGGTGCGACTGGTCGTGCCGCATCTGTATTTCTGGAAGAGCGCGAAATGGCTCCAGGCCATCGAATTCCTGACCGAGGACGCGCCAGGCTTTTGGGAAGTCCGCGGCTATCATAACCGCGGCGATCCCTGGGCCGAGCAGCGCTATTCAGACGATTAGACCTCAAGCAAGAACGGGGGAGAGCCCATGCCGACGGAACGCTTTCAATTCACCGGCGAAGGCGGCCACCAGCTTGCGGCCGCGCTGGAGTTGCCGGACGGCGAGCCCGCGGCCTACGCGCTGTTTGCGCACTGCTTCACCTGCGGCAAGGACACGCTGGCGGCCAAGCGCATCGCGGTCGTGCTCGCAGCCAAGGGCATCGCGGTTCTGCGATTCGACTTCACCGGGCTCGGCTCGAGCGAAGGCGATTTCGCCAACGCGACGTTTTCATCCAACGTCGCCGATCTCGTCCGCGCCGCCGATCATCTGCGCAGCGCCCGCAAGGCGCCGTCGATCCTGATCGGCCACAGCCTCGGCGGGGCCGCGATCCTCGCGGCAGCGGGACAGATCCCGGAAGCCAGGGCGGTCGTGACCATCGCAGCTCCGTCCGACCCGGCACACGTGACCGGCCTGTTCAAGGAGCATGTCGAGAACATCCGCGAGCAGGGCGAGGTCGAGGTCTCGCTCGCGGGGCGCCCGTTCCGGATCAAGCGCGAATTCCTCGACGACATCGTCGAGCACGAGCTGATGAAAGACATCACCGGTCTGCACAAGGCGCTACTGGTGATGCACTCGCCGGTCGATGACACCGTCGGCATCGACAATGCGACCAGGATCTTCGTGGCAGCCAAGCACTCGAAGAGCTTCGTCTCGCTCGACCATGCCGATCATCTGCTCACCAAGCCCGCCGATGCGCTTTATGCGGCCGATGTGATCGCGGCCTGGGCCAGCCGCTACGTCGACACCGCAAAGCACGCGAAGACGATGGATCTGCCCGACGCGCCGCGCCAGGTGGTGGTGCAGGAGACCCGGAAAAGCAAATTCAACCAGACCATCACCGTCGGCCCGCACCGGCTCGTAGCGGATGAGCCCGTCGCTGCCGGTGGCGAGGACGCCGGCCCCGGGCCTTATGATTTCCTGCTTGTCGGCTTAGGGGCCTGCACCTCCATGACCATGCGGCTCTATGCCGACCGCAAATCGCTGCCGCTCGACCGCGTCACCGTCACGCTGAAGCACTCCAAGATCTACGCCAAGGACTGCGCGGAGTGCGACACACGCGAAGGCATGCTCGACCAAATCGAACGCGACATCGCGATGGACGGCGCGCTCGATGCCGAGCAGCGCAAAAAGCTGATGGAGATCGCCGACAAGTGCCCGGTGCACCGGACGCTGACGTCGGAGATCCGCATCATGACGAAGGCGGTGGATTAGCTCAAGCGGCCCGTGAGCGGGCTTCGGCGGTGTGCAGCGGCTGGACCCGCAGTGCGCCGCGCAGGCCTGCCGTCGTGCCGAGCAGAATGCCG
>NZ_JALBGZ010000327.1:0-6880 GCF_023006515.1 Bradyrhizobium sp. PRIMUS42 | reverse complement strand
GCACCGATGCCGGCGTGCATGCGCGCGGCCAGGTCGCGCATGTCGATGTCGACAAGCCGTTTCCGCCCGGCCGTTTTCGCGACGGGCTCAATGCGCATCTGCGCCCGCATCCGATCGCGGTGCTGGAAGCCGAGATCGTGCCTGACAGCTTCGAGGCGCGCTTCTCCGCGGTGAAACGCCACTACCGCTACCGTGTCATCAATACGCGCGCCAATCTCGCCCTCGACATCGGTCATGCCTGGCGTGTGCCGCGCAAGCTCGATGCCGACGCGATGCACGCGGCGGCGCAACGCCTGCTCGGCAAGCACGATTTCACGACCTTCCGCGACACCGAGTGCCAGGCCAAGTCGCCGGAGAAGACGCTCGATCAGCTCGACGTGCTGCGCGACGGCCGCGAGATCACGATCATCACCTCGGCGCGCTCGTTCCTGCACAGCCAGGTCCGCTCGATGGTGGGATCGCTGGTCTGGGTCGGAGAAGGACGCTGGACCGCAGACGATCTCTCCGCAGCACTGGAAGCCCGCAACCGCGCAGCGTGTGGCATCGTCGCCCCGCCGGACGGGCTGTATCTGATGAAGGTGGATTATTGAGGCGAGAGGGGCGCGCTTTCGCCTCACCCACCGCTGTCATGCCCCGGCTCAAGCCGGGCGATGACAGCGGAAGTTGAGGCGGCGGCGATCGCCCTAGCCAAAATACCGCGTCAAAATCCCGCGATAGACCTTCGTCAGCTTCTCCAGATCCTTAACCGGCACCCGCTCGTCGACCTGATGCATCGTCTGTCCCACCAGGCCGAACTCGATCACCGGGCAATAGCTGGAGATGAAGCGCGCATCCGACGTCCCGCCTGAGGTCGACAGCTCCGGCTTGCGGCCGGTCACCTCCTCGATCGCGGCCACCGCGAGCTCGGTGAACGGGCCGGGCTTGGTGACGAACACGTTGGAGTTCGAGGGTTCCCAGACGATGCGGGCCTTGATGCGGTTGCCGCAGGCTTTTGTCAGCCGGGTCTCGACCAGCTCGCGCAGGCTCGCCTGGGTGTGGTTGTCGTTGTAGCGGATGTTGAACTTGGCACGGGCCTCGCCGGGAATGACGTTGTTGGCCTTGTTGCCGACGTCCACCGAGGTGAATTCGAGATTGGAGGCCTGGAACTGCGCGCTGCCATGATCGAGCGGCTCGTCGGAGATCGCGACGATCAGGCGCGAGATATCCGGCACCGGGTTGGAGGCGCGATGCGGGTAGGCGACGTGGCCCTGCACGCCGTCCACGTAGAGCGTACCGGATTGCGAGCCGCGGCGACCGACCTTGATGGTGTCGCCGAGCGTCTCGACATTGGAGGGCTCGCCGAGCACGCAATGGTCGAATGTCTCGCCGCGCTCGGCGGCCCATTTCAAGAGCTTGATAGTGCCGTTGATGGAGACGTCTTCCTCGTCGCCGGTGATCAGGAACGAGATCGAGCCTATTCCATCGGCGCGCGGCTTGCCGCCATTGGCGGCGAGATGCTCCAGCACCGCGGCGACCGAGCAGGCGATGCCGCCCTTCATGTCGACCGCGCCGCGACCGTGCAGAACCCCGTCTTTCACCTCGCCCGAGAACGCGCCGACGCTCCATGCGCTCTCGTCGCCGGGCGGCACCACGTCGGTATGGCCTGCAAAGGTGATGTGCGGCCCCTCGGTGCCGATCCGAGCATAGAGATTATCGACGTCGGCAGTGCCTTCCTCGCTGAACGTCACGCGGTGGCAAGTGAAGCCGGCGGCGCTGAGGGCTTTTTCAAGCACCCCGAGCGCACCGGCATCTTCAGGGGTTACCGAGGGGCAGCGGATGAGATCGCGGGCAATGGAGAGGGCATCGGTCATGCGCCCCGCTTAACATGCATGCCGCCGGGTGGGCTAGCACTGGGCGGGACAATTTCGATCTCGCGGCTCTGGTCCCAGCTATTGGCAGAGGGCGATACGGCGGCGTCCTCGACCTTGGCCAATGGATCAGGACCGAACCGGTTGTGGCCCTCGCTGCCCGGCATGCAGAACATCTCGACGAACCCCCACAGCCACAGGCTCGTGGCGGTGAGGCTGAACGGAAGCATCCAGCGGGCGTCAGGCAACAGGTCCGAGAACTGACTGTACAGGCCGGGTACGACGCAGAACGGGATGATCCACCAGCCGCGCCTGTCGCGATCATGCAGCCGCTTGATCGTGGTCGCCAGGAAGATCCATGAGAACAGCGCCAGGCCGGATGACCTCAAGATCGTATCCGTGCGGTCAAATGAGGCCGGCGAGCGATAGGTCCGGGGATCGACCAGCTTGAAGAGTTCGTCGAGGCCGAAGTCGAAATCGATCTTCAGGGATAGCTTCAAGGCGCCTTCGGCGCCGACGAGATGGATCACCTGCCCGATGACGCCGAGCAGCGCCGCCAGCAACGCGACGATCAGCAGCGCCTGCCACAGCAGGGCGCGGTTGATGCGACCGTCGAAGCGGAAGAGGTACGAGGTCCAGTCCATACGAGGGGCTCCGGGCGGCAGGGCCGTCCGAAGATTGGTCGCGATGGAGGGAGAGCGGGTTCGATAGACCACCAGCTCCGTCATCCTGAGGTGTGAGGCCTGGGACGCTCGCGTCCCACGGGAGCCTCGAAGGATGCACGGCCGAGATGCAACCGGGCCGTCGCCCTTCGAGGGCCGCCGAAGGGGCGGCCGCTTCAGGGTGACGGATCACATCTTGCGGACCGAGATCAATCCCGCAGCAGCTCGTTGATGCTGGTCTTGGAACGCGTGCGCTCGTCGACGCGCTTGACGATGACGGCGCAGGCGGTGCTGGGGCCGATCTGGCCGTTCTTCATCGGCTTGCCGGGCAGCGCGCCGGGCACCACGACCGAATATTCAGGCACTTCGCCGATGAAGACCTCGCCGGTCTCGCGGTCGACGATCTTGGTCGAGGCGCCCAGGAACACGCCCATCGCCAGCACCGCGCCCTTGCGCACGATGACGCCTTCGGCGACCTCGCTGCGCGCGCCGATGAAGCAATCGTCCTCGATGATGACAGGCTCGGCCTGCAGCGGCTCGAGCACGCCGCCGATGCCGGCGCCGCCGGAGATGTGCACGCGCTTGCCGATCTGCGCGCAGGAGCCGACGGTCGCCCAGGTGTCGACCATGGTGCTCTCATCGACATAAGCGCCGAGATTGACGAAGGACGGCATCAGCACGACGTTCTTGGCGATGAAGGCCGAGCGGCGCACGATGGAGCCGGGGACGGCCCGGAAACCGGCATCACGAAAACGGTTCTCGCCCCAGCCTTCGAACTTCGAGGGCACCTTGTCCCACCAGGTCGCCTTGCCGGATCCGCCGGGGATGACACCCATGTCGTTGACGCGGAACGACAGCAGCACCGCCTTCTTCAGCCATTGGTTGACCTTCCACTTGCCGTCAGCGCCGCGCTCGGCAACGCGCGCCTCGCCCTTGTCCAGGATCTCCAGCGACTGGTCCACGGCTTCGCGCACCTCGCCTTTGGTCGAGGTCGAAATGCCGTCACGCGCGTCGAAGGCGCTGTTGATGGTGGATTCGAGGGCGGACAGGGACATCGGGATTTCCTCAGGGAAAGCGTGGTTTTGCGTGAATTGGAGCGCTTTTTCGGGATTTGAGAGGCCGGAGTCAAGGCATAGTCCGCCGTCGTCCCGGGCTCGCTTCGCGCCCCGGGACGACGGCGGCTAATGGGGAGACAGCCGCGCCAAAAACCCCGTCAGATCATCCGTAACATAGTCGACATGGGCGGCGTCCCGGCCTTCCAGTTCCCAATCCTCGCGCACCACCTCCTTCGTCCCATCGGGCACCACCAACACGGTGGTCATGCCGAGCTGGTGCGGGACAGTCAGGTTGCGGGCGAGGTCCTCGAACATGGCGGCTTTGGCCGGATCGACCGCGTGGTCGGAGAGAAATTTCCGATATGTCTGCTCAGCCGGCTTCGGCTCGAATTCGGCGGCGATGATGTCGAACACGCCGTCGAAATGGCTGGCGAAGCCGAGGCGCGCCAGCACGGCATCGACATGGTCGACCGAGCCGTTGGTCAGGATCAGTTTTCGTCCCGGCAGACTTGCGATGGCTGCGCCGAGCGCCGGGTTCGGCTCCAGCGGCGAATGGTCGATCTTGTGGACATAGGCGAGGTAGTCGTCGGCGGAAACGCCGTGCAGGGTCATCATGCCGCGCATGGTGGTGCCGAAGCGCCGGTAATAGTCCTTCTGGATGTTGCGCGCTTCTTCCGGGCCGACGTTCAGCCAATTGCAGACGAACTCCCCGATCCGCGCATCGACCTGTTGCCACAGATTGACGTGATGCGGATAGAGCGTGTTGTCGAGGTCGAATACCCAGGTGTCGACGTGGTCGAAGGTGCGTGGCGAATTCATCAAGACCCTCACCATCACGGCACCGCGAAGCGCAGCGTCTTGCCGCCGCTCGACATGTCCACCGCGCCGAAGCCCGTCGCGGCGAATCCGCGCGCGCCGCAATCGGTCTGCTCATTGGTCTCGAACTTGGTCTCGCGCGTGCACAGCTGCCTGTCGCCGCCCCAGTTCAGTGGCCGGTCCTTCAGCTTGACTGCGCGGTTGTCGGCGTCGACCGCTTCCGCGAAGCTGAAGATCTGCTTCGGCTGGCCGGTCACATCGGGGTGCAGGCACGTCTTGGGATCGATGCGATACCAGCCGCGGCTGGTCACGGACTTGCCGTCGTCGGTCGCGATCGCCGCCATCACCTTGTGCGGCGTGTCGTTGCACCAGGTGAGGCCGGTCGCAGACGGCGTCTGCACCGCATCGACCATGGTCTTGAAGAAGTTTTGCGAGCCCACGATGTCCGACGACAATCCGCGGCTTTTCAGGAACGCCGCCAGCGCGCCTTGCGTCTTCGGCCCGTCGACGCCATCGATCGGCGCGGCGTCATAGCCTGCGATCACCAGCAGGCGCTGGATGCCGGCGAGGCGGGCCTGCTCGTCGTCATATTCGGAATCCTCGGCGAGATAGGCCGTGAGGTTGCCGTCCGCTGCTTGCGTCGGCGTCACTTGCGTGAACGCGACTTGCGTCTGGCCGCTGCGGCACTGCCGTGCCGCCGCGATGACGAAATTGTCCTGCGCCACGCACAGCATGTCGCGGCCGTTCTGCGGGATCGGGGAGGCGCCATAGACGCCGAGCGCGCGGGCGTTGAGCAGGATGCGGTCGGCCGTCAGCGTGCCCTGCACCACCACCCGGCAGGTGGCGGGATCGATCCTGAACCAGCCCCGCGTTGCGGTTGCCGCCTTGTCGTCGATGCCGATCGCGGCTTCGACGACATAGGACATGCGGTTGCAGATCTTGAGATCGGCGAACGCCGGCGCGGAGGAGAAGAAGAACGAGACGGCTGCGGCCGGCAGCGTCATCAGGAGGCGGGTGAGGGGGGAGCGGCGGCGCCGAATCCCCGTCATTCCGGGGCGATGCGAAGCATCGAACCCGGAATCTCGAGATTCCGGATTCGCCCTGCGGGCGCTCCGGAATGATGGAGCAATGCGAGAGCTATGGATCCCCGGGCCTTCGCCGCGCCGAAGCGGCTTCGGCCGCGCAGGCGGGACGAGCCCGGGCATGACGCCCTCTCTTCTTCGCTGCTCGTCTCTCACTTGTGGATCAGCGTGCCCGTGCCCTGGTTGGTGAAGAGCTCGAGCAGCACCGCGTGCTGCATCTTGCCGTCGATGATGACGACGCCCTCGACGCCCTGCTCCAGCGCGTAGATGCAAGTCTCGACCTTCGGGATCATGCCGCCGGAGATGGTGCCGTCGGCGATCAGTTTTCGCGCGTCCTTCACCGAGAGCTGCGGGATCAGCTTCTTCGACTTGTCGAGCACGCCTGGCACGTCGGTGAGCAGCAACAGGCGCTTGGCCTTCAGCGCGCCGGCGACAGCCCCTGCAAAGGTGTCGGCGTTGACGTTCAGCGTCTGGCCTTCCTTGGACGTCGCGAGCGGCGCCAGCACCGGGATCAGCTCGTAGCCGATCAGCTGGTTGAGCAGCGTGAGGTCGACCTTCTCGGGGTCGCCGACGAAGCCGAGATCGATCGCCTTCTCGATGTTCGAGCCCGGATCGATGATGGTGCGCGTCGTCTTCGACGCCTTCACCATGTTGCCGTCCTTGCCCGACAGCCCCACGGCCTTGCCGCCGGCCTCGTTGATATAGCCGACGATCTGCTTGTTGACGGAGCCGGCCAGCACCATCTCGACGATCTCGATGGTCGCGGCATCGGTGATGCGCAGGCCGGCGGCGAATTCAGAGACGATGCCGAGGCGCTTGAGCATGGTCGCGATCTGCGGCCCGCCGCCATGCACCACGACAGGATTGATCGCGGTCTGCTCCAGGAGCACGATGTCGCGGGCAAAATTCTTTGCGGTCTCCTCGTCGCCCATGGCATGGCCGCCATATTTGATGACGATGGTTTCCTCGTCATACTGCTGCATGTGCGGCAGCGCTTCCGACAGGATGCGGGCCTGGTCGAGCGGGGAGATGTCGGTCATGTCGCGGTCTCGCTGGCGGGTCTAACGCGGCCTGCGTTCTATCTGATTGGCGCGCGCGGCGCAAAGTGTGGCTGGCATGCGGTCTCGTGCCCCGGATGCATCGCAGCGCTTCTTCAGCGGTGCGCTGCAGAGCCGGGGCCCATGTTGCTGGGTCCCGGCTCTGCGGAGCGTCACTGCGTGCCGCACCGCGTCCGGGACACGAGCATCACTTCCTCGCCACCACCGCTGCCAGCGTCACCGCCAGCCAGCCCAGAATCATCACCGTCCCATTTTACCGACACTTATGTCGCGACTAATTTCGGCGTCACCGGCGCTATCGATCCCGCGACCGGCCTTCCCTATGCCAATGTCGGCAACAATGGCACCTTCAATCAATTC
>NZ_JALBGZ010000326.1:0-6934 GCF_023006515.1 Bradyrhizobium sp. PRIMUS42 | reverse complement strand
CGTGCTCAACCTCGCCCGCGTCAAGCTGCGCGACCAGCAGCGCCTCGCCCATGGCCCGCTCAAGGAATACAGCCAGTTCGGCGAAGGCATTCCGTTCGGCGATGCCGTGCCGCGTGCCGGCAACGATTCCGGCGGCGGCCAGCCCGGCCGCATCCTGAAGTGCAAGGGCTGGGAGACCGATCCCAACGCCTACATCTACTTCATCACCCAGGCCCCGGTCTGGGAGAAGATCTGCGACGTGATCGGCGAGCCGACCTGGAAGACCGACCCGAACTATTCCAAGCCGGCCGTCCGCCTGCCGCGGCTGAACGAGATCTTCGCCCGCATCGAGCAGTGGACGATGACCAAGACCAAGTTCGAGGCGATGGAAATCCTCAACAAGGACGACATCCCCTGCGGCCCGATCCTGTCGATGAAGGAGATCGCCGAGGACCAGTCGCTGCGCGCGACCGGCACCGTGGTCGAGGTCGACCACCCCACCCGCGGCAAGTACATCTCGGTCGGCAACCCGATCAAGCTGTCGGATAGCCCGAGCGACGTCGAGCGCTCCCCGCTGCTCGGCGAGCACACCGACGAGATCTTGCGCTCGGTGCTCGGCTTCAGCGACCATCAGGTCGCCGAGATCCACAAGTCCGGCGCCCTCGACCCGCCGCAGAAGCAGGCCGCTGAGTAAGCGGATTGAGCAAGGAAAGGAGAAGGCCGCCGGTTTCGGCGGCCTTTTTGTTCGCGCCGAAGGAACCGAACCGCGGGCCGGCCGTTACTCTTCGACCGGGATCGCTCTCAGAAGTGCGAGCGTACCGCCTCCACGGCGAGTGACCAAGCGTCACGCCATAGACCCGCCCACACTGAAGAAACAGCCACCCTCCCCCGCAGAGGGTGAGGAGGCAATCCATATCGGCTTGCCGGCGGGAGGCGCCTCGTCACCGCTCGCGGGGACACGCCCATTGATCGAAGTGAGGCTGAAATGTTGAGAGATCAATCCTCTGATCGCGCCAAGCGCGAAGCCAACAAGGCGTTCAAGCCTGTTAAAGCGCAGAAGCCGATGAATGACTATACAAAGGACCAGCACTCCTTCAACGAGAATCGCGAACGACTCAAGGCGGAGCGATTGGCCCGCGAGGCAAGGTCGAAAGACCTGCCCGGAAAAGACCTGCCGGAATAGGAAACGTCCTGTCGCTGGTTACGATCTCACACCCAGCACCGATACCGATGAAGGCTTCCGAAATCGACGCCTGACCTCGGCCTGGAGCATCGAGAGAACGAGCGCGGATCGCGTTGGACCAGCACGGCGGATGCCCAAGGCTTCTTCGTGGTGTACGAGCTGGAGCAATACGAGGTCACAGCGAAGGGATATCTCGACCAGCTCAATGCGCCGACGCCATGCTCCAACAAAAAAAATCCGACACCCCTGTCGGATCGGTGCCACCCCGGTCGTCCTCGTGACATGAATGGGCCATAGACGCCAATCTCGGGCCCATCAAACACTGAGGATAACAACCATGCCCAGCACTGTCCGCCTGCATCGCGTTCTCGCCACCAGCCCGGAGAAAGTCTATCGCGCCTTCCTCGAGGCCGATGCGATGGCGAAATGGCTTCCGCCGAACGGCTTCACCTGCACCGTGCACCATTTCGAGCCCAAGGTCGGGGGCACGTTCAAGATGTCGTTCCGGAATTTCACCACGGGCAACAGCCATTCGTTCGGCGGCGAATATCTCGAGCTCGTGCCGGGCGAACGTCTCCGCTACACCGACAAGTTCGACGATCCCAATCTGCCAGGTGAGATCCAGGTCACCGTGATCCTGAAGAAGGTCTCGGTCGGCACCGAGATCGACATCACGCAGGCCGGCATCCCCGACGTCATTCCGCCGGAAGCCTGCTATCTCGGCTGGCAGGAATCGCTGCGCAATCTGGCGAAGCTGGTCGAGCCCGAGATCAATCAGTAGCGAAGGGTCTCGTAAGGTGGGCAAAGGCGCACTTGCGCCGTGCCCACCATTCGTCTCTAGTCGTGTACAGGACGTGGGCACGCTTCGCTTTGCCCACCCTACGGCGCCGGTAAGAGCGCGCTCCGTCGTCGATCGCTACCCGCCCGCCTTCGCCCCAATTCCGCCCCCCGCCGTCCAGCGATCCGGGTCCGGACTGTGTCCGATCAGCGCGAGGCCATAGGCGATCGACTCGAACTGGTCGCCCGACATCAGCCGTTCGTTGCCGAACCGTTCGGCGAACAATTTTCGGACGGCGGGCACAAAAGAAGTGCCGCCGGTCAAGAACACCTTCTCCACCTCGCGCGCGGTGATACCGGCCTCGCCAAGCACCTTGTCGACGGTGGCTCCCAGCCTGGCGATGTCGTCGGCGATCCAGGACTCGAAATTCTTCCGTGTGATGGCTGCGCCGATGTCGACGCCGCCGCCTTTGAAACGGAAGTCGACCTCGTCCTGCACTGAGAGCGCAACCTTGGCATCGGACACCGCGCGATACAGCGAAAAGCCAAGGTCGAGATCGACGATGGTGATGAAATCCTCGAGCAGCTCCGGCTTCAGCGCGGTGCGCGCAAGCTCCCGCAGCTCGCGCAGATCGCCGTTGCTCTTCATCATCGCCAGTTGATGCCAGCGCGCGAGGTTGGTGTAGTGGCCGCTGGGGACCGGAAGCACCTTGTCGAAGGAGCGGAAGCTCGAGCCTTTGCCCAGGCGCGGCGAGACGACGTGGTCGACGATGCGGTAGTCGAACGTGTCGCCGGCGATGCCGATGCCGGCATGGCCGAGCGGCTCGGCGCGCAGGTGACCTCCCGTGCGCGAGAAGCGCATCACGGAGAAATCGCTGGTACCGCCGCCGAAATCCGCGACCAGCACGGTGGCATCGCGCTCCAGCCTTCGGGCAAAGGAGAACGCCGCCCCCACGGGCTCGTAGACATAGCGAGCGTGGCCGGCGCCAAGGCGCTCGAACGCGGCGCGGTAGCGCTGCATCGCCAGCACCTCGTCGGGATTGCCGCCGGCAAAGCGCACGGGGCGGCCGACCGTGATGGTCGACGTCTCGAAGCCGAATTTGTCGCCGCCATGACGCGCCAGCGTTCGCAGGAATGCCGCCAGGATGTCCTCGAACTTGAAGCGCTGCCGGAAAACTTGCGTGGTGTTGAAGCTGCTGCTCGCAGCGAATGTCTTGAACGACTGCAGGAAGCGGTAGACGTGGCGGCCTTCGAGGAACTGCTCGATCGCCCACGGGCCGCCCTCGGCCTGGGCGCCGGCGCCCGGCCGGTCCTCCCAGAAGCACAGCGCCGACACGTAGACGCTGTGGCGCTGTCCGCCATGGTCGAAGCGGATGGCTTCGACCCGGCGGTCGTCCGCCGCGATGGCTACGACCGTATTGCTGGTCCCAAAATCGATGCCGATCGAGACGGCGGGCGAGGCGCTCGACATGAACCACTCTGACAGTTGATTGGATAAGGGGGCGGACCACTAGCCGCTTTGCATGTCCGTGCCAAGGCCGCCTATTGCAGTGCGGCCGGAACCTGGCATCGACTGCCGTGAGATCCCGCCTCGGACCAGATGATTCGGCCCGCTTTCCGGCCTTTTGGCAATGGAAAGACCCCGCAATCGACAGGAACCAGCAATTTTATGTCCGAAACGGCCCCGTTAACCCGGCATTATGCTGCAATGCGAGACGTCGCATGCTGCTATGCAAACAAGATCATAGACAGTGGCATCTGGTATACATAGATTGCCCTTCGAAATGAGACAGCAAGACTGACCGTCTCAAGAAAGGAATTTCCGATGTCCAAGACCGCTTCCGTTGCTCTCGCTCCCTCCTCCTCGCTGTTCGCCCGCCTGATGGCCGCGATCGACAGCCTTCTGATGGCGAGCGCCGAGATTTCCAACCACAACGGCGACCTGCCGCGTTTCGGCCTGTAAGCAAGGCCTTGCCCGCCCCGCCGAGCGGCAGGCCGGCAGATCCCGCAGACACTACGTGCGAGCAAATGGCCCCAATCGGGGCCATTTTGCTTTTGCGTGCTTGCTTGGCTCCCCGGCGCACAACTGCGACGATTGGTCCGCCGGGGTACCTGCCGATCCGATTGTTTGTCCGCTGGCATCTCGCATACCATTCGACAACGAACAATGGATTGCACAATCAAAGGTGTAAGGCGGGGAAATATAGCGCAAGGCGGGAACCGGCCGAGGGGCACATCTGCCGCGAACCTTGGCGAACCTTAGCCGAAAGGAGCGGATGCCGCGCGTTGTCCCTGCTCATACAGTTTCTATCGGGACCGCCATGGGAGATCGACCGCAAGGGTGACCCAGGCACGTGAAGTGAGATGGGCTGACGCAAGCCGACAAAGAGCGGCTGCGTTCGAGGTTCGACAGGGAGAGAAACAAGATGAAGCCATTCGTTCTGAATGTCGCTCTGGCGGCAATCGCGATGTCGTGCGCCAGCAGCACAGCAAGCCGTGCGGCCTGGGAGCCGGTCCGTCCGGTCGAATTCATCGTGCCCGCGGGCACTGGCGGCGGCGCCGATCAGATGGCACGCACCATCCAGGGCATCGTCACCAAGCACAATCTGATGAAGCAGCCGCTGGTGGTCATCAACAAGGCCGGCGGCGCGGGCGGCGAAGGCTTCCTGGATGTGAAGACGTCGTCGGGCAATCCTCACAAGATCATCATCACGCTGTCGAACCTGTTCACGACGCCGCTGGCGACGGGGATTCCGTTCAACTGGAAGGATTTGACGCCGGTGGCGATGCTGGCGCTCGACGAATTCGTGCTCTGGGTGAACGCCGAAAAGCCGTACGCCACCGTCAAGGACTACGTCGACGCGGCGAAGAAGGCGCCGGCCGGCTCATTCAAGATGGGCGGCACCGGCTCCAAGCAGGAAGACCAGATCATCACGGTCGGCATCGAGAAGGCGATCGAGGCGAAGTTCACCTACATTCCCTACAAGGGCGGCGGCGAAGTCGCCGTTCAGCTCGTCGGCAATCACGTCGATTCGACCGTCAACAATCCGATCGAGGCGGTCGCGCAATGGCGCGGCGGCAAGCTCCGTCCGCTCTGCGTCTTCGACGCCCAGCCGATGGCCTATGACGAGCCGATCGCCGAGGGCAAGGCCTGGAAGGATATTCCGACCTGCAAGTCGCAGGGCCTCGCAATGGAATATCTCATGCTGCGCGGCATCTTCATGTCGCCCAAGGCCACCAAGGATCAGGTCGAATATTACGTCGAGCTGTTCAAGAAGGTCCGCGCCACGCCGGAATGGCAGGATTTCATGAAGAGCGGCGCCTTCAACACGACGTTCCTGGCTGGCGCCGACTACGCCAAGTGGATCGAGGCGGAGGAGAAGCGCCACGAGGGCTTGATGAAGGACGCGGGCTTCCTCGCGTCGGCAAATTGACGGGGATATCGACGGCGGCCGAGGACGCTGGTCGTCCTCCCGTCTGCCGTGACCGCGAAAGACCGCAATTCCGCCTGGAGGTCCCATGACTGAACGATCCGGATCCGCATCTGGCCCGGCGCACAAGACGCTGGAAATCGGCATGGCGCTGCTGATCGGCGCCTTCGGCCTGGTCGTGATCTTCGGCAGCCTGAAGGCCGGCATCAACTGGGGCGCGGAGGGCCCGCGTGCCGGCTTCTTCCCCTTCTATGTCGGCGCCGCCATCGTCGGCGCAAGCGCCATCAACGTTTGGAGCGCGCAGCGCGACGACGACGGCCGGCTGTTCGCAGAATGGGCACAGCTTCGCCAGGTCATGAGCGTCGTCGTGCCCACCACGATCTATGTCGGATCGATGCCGTTCATCGGCCTCTACGTCGCCTCCATGGTCTTCATCGCCTGGTTCATGCGCTGGCTCGGCGGCTATCGCTGGCTGACGGTCGCCGCGGTCGCTATCGGCATGCCGGTCGTGACCTATCTGGTTTTCGAGCGCTGGTTCCTGGTCCCGCTTCCCAAGGGGCCGCTCGAGGAATGGCTCGGTCTGTAACAGCTGCGCCGTCATCCCCGTTATTGCTGCAGGACGTATCGACATGGAAGAGTTGGCCAATCTGTTTCACGGCTTCGCGGTCGCCCTGCAGCCTTACAACATCATGCTGATGATCATCGGCATCACGCTCGGCGTCATCATCGGCGTGCTGCCGGGGCTCGGGGGCGCCAACGGCGTCGCCATCCTCCTGCCCCTGACCTTCAGCATGCCGCCGACCTCGGCGATCATCATGCTGTCCTGCATCTATTGGGGCGCGTTGTTCGGCGGCGCCATCACCTCGATCCTGTTCAACATACCCGGCGAGCCCTGGTCCGTGGCAACCACCTTCGACGGTTATCCGATGGCGCAACAGGGCAAGCCCGGCGAAGCCCTGACCGCCGCCTTCACCTCCTCCTTCGTCGGCGCGCTGTTTGCCGTCATCATGATCACGCTGGTCGCACCCCTCGTCGCCGGCTTCGCGCTGCGATTTGGTCCGGCGGAGAAGTTCGCGGTCTACTTCCTCGCCTTCTGCAGCTTTGTCGGCCTCAGCAAGGAGCCACCGTTCAAGACCATCGCGGCGATGATGATGGGCTTTGCACTCGCGGCGGTCGGCCTCGATTCGATCACGGGACAATTGCGGCTGACTTTCGGCGTCACGGAGCTGCTCAACGGATTCGACTTCCTGATCGCAGTGATCGGCCTGTTCGGCATCGGCGAGATCCTGCTGACGATGGAGGAAGGCCTGGCGTTCCGCGGTGGCAACGCCACCATCAACCTTCGGGTGGTCATTCAGACCTGGCGAGAGCTTCCTACCTACTGGATGACCTCGCTGCGCTCCTGCCTGATCGGATGCTGGATGGGCGTCACGCCCGCCGGCGCAACGCCGGCCTCCTTCATGAGCTACGGCATCGCCAAGCGCCTGTCCCGCCGCGGCAACAATTTCGGCAAGGGTGAGATCGAAGGCGTGATCGCGCCGGAGACGGCCGCGCACGCCGCGGG
>NZ_JALBGZ010000325.1:0-6939 GCF_023006515.1 Bradyrhizobium sp. PRIMUS42 | reverse complement strand
GGACGACAGGGCGATGCAGCCATCGACGGCTGGATCTTTGCTGCAGGCGGCGGCGCGATCGACTGCGTCTGGGCCGGCGGCCGCAAGGTGGTCGAAGGCGGCCGGCATGGATTGCGACAGGCCGCACGCGAACGCTTCAACGCGACAGTGCGGAGGCTTGTCGCATGAGCCTCGCCACCGATACAGCCGACCAACCAACATTGTACAAGCGAATTCGTGCCGACATAGAAAAGCGCATCCTGACCGGTGAATGGCCGCCGGGCCACCGCATTCCGTTCGAGCACGAGCTGGTGGCGCGCTACGGCTGCTCCCGCATGACGGTGAACAAGGCGCTGTCGGAGCTCGCGCAGGCCGATCTGATCGAGCGGCGGCGGCGCGCCGGCTCGTTCGTGCGCCGACCGCAACATCAATCCGCGGTCCTCAAGATCGCCGACATCCGCGCCGAGATCACTGCGCTGGGGCGCGCTTACGGCTATGAGCTGATCCAGCGCAAGCTGCGCGCCGCGACCGCGGCCGACCGTGACCGTCTCGGCGTGAGGAAGGCCGGCAAGGTGGTCGCGATCACCTGCCGGCACAGCGCCGACAACGTGCCGTTCGCCGTCGAGGACAGGCTGATCGACCTGTCATCCGTGCCGGATGCCGCGACCGCGGATTTTTCGCGCGAGCCGCCCGGCTCGTGGCTGCTTCATCATGTTCCATGGACGGAGGCCGAGCACACGATCAGCGCCATCGTTGCGGATGACCACGCAGCGGACGCGCTGGCGATCGCCGTCGGCGCCCCCTGCCTCGTGATCGACCGTTACACCTGGCGCAGCGCGCGCACGATCACCGCCGTGCGCCTGCTCTATCCCGGTGACTCTCACCGCCTTGTCGCGCGATTCAAGGGAGGCTGAGAGAAAATGTCGGCACAAATCGTGCAACGCTACATGAAGAGATCAACAGGACGTCAATCCATCGATCGGCAGAGGACGACAATCATGCGTAGTTCGACGATATTTGCGACAATCATTGCCCTCGCGGCCTCCACTCCCGTGCTCGCCGACGACGTCAAGGTCGGCGTCGGCATTTCCGGATGGACCGGCTTTGCGCCGCTGACGCTGGCGAAGGAGGCGGGCATCTTCAAGAAGAACGGCCTCGACGTCACGATCAAGAAGATCCCGCAGAAGGACCGCCACCTCGCGATCGCCTCCGGTGACGTCCAGTGCGCGGCAACGACGGTCGAGACCTGGATTTCCTGGAACGCCAACGGCGTTGCGACCAAGCAGATCTTCCAGCTCGACAAGAGCTATGGCGCCGACGGCATGGCCGTGCGCAACGATCTCGCCGCCATCAAGGACCTGAAAGGCAAGACCGTCGCCGCCTCCGCGCCCGGTACCTCGCCGTATTTCGCGCTGGCCTGGATGCTCAAGAAGAACGGCCTGTCGGTGAAGGACGTCACTGTCGTCAATCTCGAGCCGGCCGCGGCCGCGCAGGCCTTCGTCTCCGGCCAGAACGATGCGGCGATGACCTATGAGCCGTATCTGTCGACGGTGCGCGCCGCTCCCGACAAGGGCAAGATCATCGCGACCACGCTGGATTATCCGATGGTCATGGACACCTTCGGCTGCACGCCGAAGTTCCTCACCGAGAATCCCAAGGCCGCCAAGGCGCTCGCCGACAGCTATTTCGAGGCGCTCGACATGATCGCCAAGGACCAGGCCAAGGCCTACGAGATCATGGGCGCCGACGTGAAGCAGACCGGCGAGCAGTTCGGCAACTCGGCAAAATATCTGCGCTGGCAGGACAAGGCCGCGAACCAGAAATTCTTCGCCGGCGACTTCCTGACCTTCAACAAGGAGGCCGCCGACCTGCTGCTGGAAATCGGCATCATCAAGGCCGCGCCGAAGGTCGAGGACCTCTTCGACGCGAGCTACATCAAGTAAGCCTCTCGAGAGCCGCCGGCCCCGTCTCGCGGCGGGGCCGGCAAATCTTTTCAACGCCCGGATAGACAGTTTGATGCGTCCCCTGGACCCCGTTACGTCGAAGCAGCGTGTGGCCTATGGCCTTGCGTTCTTCGTGCTGTTCGTTGCCCTCTGGTCCTGGGCAACGCTCGGCGGCCATGTGTCGAAAACCTTTCTCGCCAACCCGCTGACCATGGTGCAGGAAGGTTATGACCTCCTGGCCAAGCAGGGCTTCGTCTACGACATCGGCATGACGATCTGGCGCGTCGTCGGCGGCTTCGCGCTGGCAGCCATCATCGCCGTGCCGCTCGGCGTGCTGATGGGCGCCTACAAGCCGGTCGAAGCATTCCTCGAACCGTTCGTGTCCTTCGCGCGCTATCTGCCCGCCTCCGCCTTCATCCCGCTCCTGATCCTGTGGGCCGGCATCGGGGAATTGCAAAAACTGCTCGTGATCTTCATCGGCTCGGTGTTCCAGGTCATCCTGATGGTCGCTGTCACCGTCGGCGCCACCCGGCGCGATCTGGTCGAGGCGGCCTATACGCTCGGGGCCAGCGACCGCGGCATCATCCGCCGCGTGCTGCTGCCCTCCTCCGCGCCGGAGATCGCTGAGATCCTGCGGCTGGTGCTGGGCTGGGCCTGGACCTATGTCATCGTCGCCGAGCTGATCGGTTCGTCCTCCGGCATCGGCCACATGATCACCGACAGCCAGGCGCTGCTCAACACCGGGCAAATCATCTTCGGCATCATCGTGATCGGCCTGATCGGGCTGCTCTCGGACTTCATGTTCAAGGCGTTCAACGCCTGGCTGTTTCCGTGGAGGCTCGCGTGACCACCCTCAAGATCGAACAGGTCTCCCGAACCTTCCCGGCTCGCCACGGCAACGCACCGACCAAGGCGCTCGAGCCGACCGACCTCACCATCGGCAACAACGACTTCGTCACCATTCTGGGTCCTTCCGGCTGCGGCAAGTCCACGCTGCTCCGCATCGTCGCCGGCCTCGACCGCCCGACCAGCGGGCGCGTCACACTCGACGGCCGCGAGGTGACCGGCCCGGGCGCTGATCGCGGCATGGTGTTCCAGTCCTACACGTTGTTTCCCTGGCTCACCGTGCGCGAGAACATCGCCTTCGGCCTGCGCGAGCGCGGCGTGTCCGAGGCGGAGCGGAACAAGATCGCCGACGCCTTCATCCGTCAGGTCGGATTGTCCGGCTTCGAAAACCATTGGCCCAAGCAACTCTCCGGCGGCATGCAGCAGCGCACCGCGATTGCGCGGGCGCTTGCGAATGACCCGAAAATCCTGCTGCTCGACGAGCCGTTCGGCGCGCTCGACAACCAGACCCGCGCCCTGATGCAGGAAATGCTGCTCGGGATCTGGGAACGCGACCAGAAAACCGTGCTGTTCGTGACCCACGACATCGAGGAGGCGATCTTCCTCGGCAGCCGCGTCATCGTCATGAGCGCGCGCCCCGGCCGCATCAAGGCCGAGATCAATGTGGACCTGCCGCATCCGCGCTCCTACAAGATCAAGACGACGCCGGAGTTCGTCCAGCTCAAGGAGCGGCTGGTCGAGGAGATCCGCACCGAGGCGTTGAAGGTTGCCGAACATGCCTGACACTCAGACCCGCACCAATGGCGAGCGTGTTCTCGCCGATCTCAATGCGCTCCGCGCCATCGGCGCCTACAAGACCGGCGTGCACAAGCCGACCTTCTCCGAGCCGCACAAGCTTTCGCTGGAGTGGCTCGTGCGCAAGCTGCCCAACGCCGGCCTCACAGCCGCGATCGACGGCATCGGCAATGTGTTCGGCACCAGCGCAAAGCCCGGACCCATGCTCTTGGCGGGCTCGCACCTGGAAAGCCAGAACTATGCCGGCTGGCTCGACGGCCCGCTCGGCGTCGTCTATGCGCTCGAAGCGGCCCGCGTGCTCAACGCCGATCCCACCGTGAAAGGCGCGGTCGAGGTCGCCGCCTGGTGCGATGAGGAGGGACATTTCGGCCATTTCCTCGGCTCACGCTCCTATGTCGGGCAGGTGACCGAAGCCGACATCGACGCCGCGCGCGATCGAACCAGCGGCCGCACCATGCGCGATGCGTTGGCCGAGATGGGGTTCGCGGGACGCCCGCGCGTCACCGCCGAGCCGGGCCGGCATGTCGGATATCTCGAGGCGCATATCGAGCAGGGCGACACGCTCGAAAGCGGCAAGCTTGCGATCGGTGTCGTGACCTCCATCGTCGGCATCTGGCAATACCAGATCGATTTCGTCGGCGAGCAAAATCACGCCGGCACGACGCGCATGGCGGTGCGCAGGGATGCCGGGCTGGCGCTGGCAAAGTTCTGCGTCGCGATCGACGAGCGTTTTCCGGCCGCCTGCGGCCCTCGCACGGTCTGGACCACCGGCCGCATCACGCTCGATCCGGGTGCCCCGAGCATCATTCCGGGCGGAGCCGAAATGCTGTTCCAGATCCGCGACGACGATCCGGCCGTCATCGCCCGGCTGGAGCAGCTGCTACGGACCATGGCGGACGAGGCCAGCGCGAGCGGTCCCTGCACCGTCGCCGTTGCGAAGCTGCGCACCGGTGCGCCCGCCATGATGGACGCCGGCTTCCAGGATGCGATCGAAGCAGCAAGCAAGGCGCTCGCCGGTGGACGATCCGTTCGCATGCCCAGCGGCGCCGGCCACGATGCGCAGATGCTGGCAACGGTCATGCCCGCCGGAATGCTGTTCGTGCCGTCGATCGGCGGCATCAGTCATCACTGGACCGAAAACACTGCCGATGCCGATATCGTCACCGGCGCTGAGGTCTTCGTCGACGCTTGCCGGCGCATCCTCGGCGGCTGATGTGACCACAACCGACTGCGCGATCTGACGCGGATGCTGCGGGCAGGCGCCCGGCATCACCGGGGGTTCACGCCTTGGCGCCCGAGGCGCCGGACATCTGTCGGCGCCACACGGCCGGACTGACGCCGACAATCGAGGAAAACACGCGCGTGAAGTGACTCTGGTTGGCAAAGCCGGCCGAGATCGCGATCTCCGTCAGCGGCAGGTCGCGAACACTCATCAACTGCTTGGCGGCCTTCACGCGCTGATGAAGCAGCCATTGATGCGGCGGCATGCCGACGGCGGTTCGAAATGCGCGTGAAAAATGACTGACCGAGAGGTCGAGCTCGCTCGCGATCTTCTGCAGCGAGAGTTTTCCGCCGAGATCGGATTCCAGCCGCTCACAGGCACGTTTCGCCTGCCAGGGAGCGAGACCGCCGCGGGTGGGCTCAGTCCTGCGCTCAAGGCCGCCGTAAGCCTGCGCGACATGGGCGGTCAAGGCGAGCATCATGTGGTCGACGAAAAGCTGGTTGGCCTCGCCCGGCCTGCGCAGGCCTTCCTGCAACGACGCGCCGATGTGGCGGATGATTTCGTCGTCGTGGCCAATTCCGATCTGACAGTCGAGTTCGTCGATCCGCGACGAATTGCACTGCTCGGAGATGCTGTCGAGCGCCGAACGCGGAATGTAGAAAAAAAGCGAGTGGAACGGCTTGTCGATCACATAGCGTGGATCGAGCTTGAGGTCATAGAGATAGGTCGTGCCCGCGCGTACGTCCGCCTTCATGATAGATTTGCCGCGCTCCCAGAGCTCGCAATCCGGGTAATCACGAAGCTTCAGGCTGACGAGAAACGCGTCTTCCGCGGTGAGCGAGCCGGACAGGCCGGTCAGCGGACGATCATTCCGCGTTTCAGTGACCGCAAGCTCGGCGCTGCGCAGCGAACGCGTGACCAGGGAGGGCGGCGCTTCCTTCAAACGCAGGAATTGCCCGAGCTTGTCTCCGTAGGCGCCTGCCTGGGTCATCGGATTGGCCTTTCTGTGGAAGTCCGCGTGCAGGCCACAGTGTCCCGCCAGTTCAGGAGCGCATTACAATATCCGGCAGCCGCTGTCCACCTGCCAGCACAAGCGAGCATCACGGGTTTTCACAAACGCACGATCACATGACGCGGTGTGGGTTCACTCGACACGAGAAGCCTGCCGGCGACGCATCGTCATTGCGAGCGCAGCGACTTGTCCGCCGAAGCCTCGGCGAAGGCGGAAGCAATCCAGAATCTTTCCGCGGAGGACTCTGGATTGCTTCGTCGCAAGGGCTCCTCGCAATGACGGAGCATGAGGCGATAGCTCGTTCTCCAAGTAACGCTGTCATTCCCCGCGAAGGCGGGGAATCCAGTACGCCGCGGCTTCTCCGTTCGACCACGGCCCTCTCGGAGGACTGGATCGCCCGTTCAAGCCGGGCGATGACACCGAATGTGTGGCTGCTGCCGTGTCGTAGGGTGGGCAAAGCGAAGCGTGCCCACGTATCTTTCGCGACCGACAGAGACGGTGGGCACGGCGCAAGAGCGCCTTTGCCCACCCCTACGATATCGGATTTGTGACACACAGCTCGACTCACAGACATGCCTTCGCATTCTCGCGGCTTGAACCACCCGAGCTTTGCTTCGTCTCGTCCCTCTCTGAAATCCAAGAGGGCGCAGGGAAGGCCGGGTGCCGGCTCGCACCCGCGGTCCGCTGCGCGAAATGCACACGCAGGAAGAACCGCACAGCAGCATACAGGTGGTGCCGATCACTCGGCCTTCCCTGCGCGATGGTCGGACGGCTTATGCCGTGATCTCCCGGGAGCCGAACTTTCCTTCTGGCCTCCCTCGCCCCGCGAACTGGATGATGCAGTCTGCCCGGTTGGGCTCGCTCGCACCTTCGCGAAAAGCTTGACCGTAGCAACGACGGCCAGGACCACACGGTTTTGCCGTACGCACGGCCCGCCATGTCGCCGCAGTTTTCCCAGCCCTGTCGACAAAGCCGGAAACTTACAGGCGAGACGGACCTAGCAGCGCCGCTCGTCTGCACGCGGGTTGCGGGCTCACAGGGACTACCCGCCCTGCCCGCCCCATCTCGTGCCGACGCTGCCGCGTCCACCGCAGGCCCGGCTCGCGATGCGTGACGACACAAGATCGCCCCTCTTGGATGAG
>NZ_JALBGZ010000324.1:0-6946 GCF_023006515.1 Bradyrhizobium sp. PRIMUS42 | reverse complement strand
GGACCTCGACCGCGTCGGCCAGCTGCTCGAGCACGGTCGCCGTGGCCAGCCAGTCGATGCAGCCGTCGGTGATGCTCTGGCCGTAGGCGAGCGGCTTGCCCGGCACCACGTCCTGGCGGCCGGCAATGAGATTGCTCTCGATCATCACGCCCATGATGCGGTTTTCGCCGCCGGCGATCTGACCGGCGATGTCGGCCATCACCAGCGGCTGGTTCTCCGGCTTCTTGCTCGAATTGGCGTGGCTCGCATCCACCATCACCAGCGGCGCGACGCCGGATTTCGCCAGCTCATTGCAGGCCGCAGCAACGCTTGCCGCGTCATAGTTCGGCTTGCTGCCGCCGCGCAGGATGATGTGGCAATCCTCGTTGCCGGCGGTCGAGGCGATCGCCGAGCGGCCGAGTTTCGTGACGGCCATGAAATGATGCGGATGCGAGGCCGATTTCACCGCGTCGGCGGCAATGCGAACATTGCCGTCGGTGCCGTTCTTGAAGCCGACCGGACACGACAGCCCGGAGGCCAGCTCGCGATGGATCTGGCTCTCGGTCGTGCGCGCGCCGATCGCGGCCCAGGACACGAGGTCGGCGATGTATTGCGGCGTCGTCATGTCGAGGAATTCGGTGCCGGCGGGCAGACCGAGATTGTTCACCGCCGACAGCACGTTGCGCGCCAGCCGCAGACCCTTGTTGATGTCGAAGCTGCCGTCGAGATCGGGATCGTTGATCAGGCCCTTCCAGCCGACCGTGGTACGCGGCTTCTCGAAATAGACCCGCATCACGATCTCGAGCTGATCGGCGAGATCTTCGCGCAAGCTTGCGAGGCGCTCGGCATATTCGAGCGCGGCCTTGGGGTCATGCACCGAGCAGGGGCCGGCCACGACCAGCAGGCGATCGTCCTGGCCGGTGAGGATGGCATGGACGGCGTTGCGTGCGGCCATCACCACACGGGTGGCGGTGAGCGTGCGCGGGACCTCCCGCATCACCTCTTCCGGGGTGCTCAGTTCTTTCAGTTCACGGATGCGAAGATCGTCGGTCGTGCTCAGCACGGCGGGCTCCTGTCGTTTTGAGAACCTGCCGGCCAATAAAAAAGCCGCCAGGTCTGGCGGCTTGTTCGGACGTTTGCTGCAATGTTTCAGATTGAGCGCGATCCTCCTGCCGCCAGCGAGCTGTCGTAGCTAAAGTACCAAAAATAGCTGGTGGCGACGGTGATCATGGCTGGCCATATAGCGCGCCATTGGCGCCTTGTCACCCCCCAATCGGCGCGGCAGGCGACGAGGCGCCTCAGGTGTTGCTGTTGCGCGCCGCCAGCGCCATGCCGATCAGGCTGGCGCCGCCGAACAGCAGGTTGATACCGACGAGGATGCCGATGGCCCATTCGGCCGAGCTCGGCAGCCCCGTGATCACCATGAACGAGATCGCGATGTCGACGAGGCCCGAGATCAGGAGCCAGGACCAGCGGCTGCTCAACTCGCGGCGGTGCTCCAGCGCGTACATGATGGTGGCGACGCCCTCCGCGAGGAAGTAGGCGCCAAGCACGATGGTCAGCGTCAGCACGGCCTGCATCGGCCGGGCCAACAGCAGCAGGCCGGCGAGCACGGCGAGCGCGGCCGAGATCAGCGACCACCAGAAGCCTGGCGTGCTGCGTGCCCAATAGGTGACGATCAGCCCGCCAATACCGCCGATCAGGAACATCCAACCGAGGAAGATCGCGATCGCAAGGCTCGCGAGCGGCGGCAGGATCAGCGCCGCGACGCCGAGAACGGCGAGCAGGATGCCTTCGAACAGGAAAGCCTTCCAATGCGCCTTGACCGCCTGGCTCATGACGGATTGCAGCCGTGAAAAATCCTCGGGCGATGTCATCGTCTAACTCCGGAAACGAGAGGAGGGCGTCCTATCTAGTCGGCCCATGGCGCGCTTGCCATGCGGTGGATCAACCGCCGCCGGGCGCCGAGGAAAAACCTTCCGCGCTGGTGCGGATGCGGTTGCGGCCGAGAATGTAGATCGCCGTTGTGACAATCAGAAGCGCAAGGCCCAGCAGGATCGAGACGAAGCCGATCGGAATCAGGGCCAGCGTCAGATTGCGTTCGGGGTTGATGAGCCAGTGATGGATCGAGGTCAGCACGAAGGCGAGCCCGAGAAAGCCGACGCCGCCGCCGGCAAGCAGCAGCGCCCACATCCGACGAAGCTGGCTCAGCCGCTCCCGCGCAACATCGGTCCGGGGTGCGTGGTGGCGGGCGACACGCCGGACCAGGCGGATGGCGAAGGCGATCGAGCTGAAGCCGATCAAGAGGCTCGTAGCCCCCAGCCACATCCGCAAGCTCGGGTCGAGGTCCGGCATGCGCTGGAGGGTGAGCAGGGGGAAATCGAACGCCGAATGCAACGCGAGCGGGCCTGCGAAGATCAAGAGGCGGCTGGAGAGGCGGGCCCAGTCGCGATGGTGGCGGTTCGCTCCGAGCGCGGTGCCGGCGCGCGCGATCGTCAGGTAGGCGCCCGCGATGATCCCGAGCGCGCCGTGGAACGGCACGGTCAGAACGCTGCGCAAGGCGGCCAGCGAACGCCACATCTCCGCGTGCTGAACCAGATAGGCCAGATTCTCGTAAGCGGCGAAGCCGAGGCCGACCGCGGCGCCATAGACCACGGTGTCCATGGGATTGGCAAAAGTCCTCCGCTTGGTCGAAGAGACCACCACGATGGCGATCACCTTGACGGCTTCCTCAGGCAGCGCGACGCCGAAGACCGAATGCATCGCGAGCGCCACCCAGGGGTTGTCGGGGGCTGCGACCATCTTGGCGAAGGGGGCACGGGCAAGGCCCAGCAGCGAGATGCTGGCGGCCCCTAACAGGAACGCGGTCCAGACCTGCGCGGGCGGGCCAGGGCGCTCTTCAGCGGCGATGACAAGCCACAGCATCAGCAGCGCCGGGGCGATGGCTGCAGTTCCGATGACGGTGGGCAACGCTTCAATCAGATACATCGGCGCCGAAAATAGGTTCCCTTGGTCCGCTAATCTACAATTGCCGATGCGACCATGTGTCATGCGCTCGCTGTCGGCTCGCTTAACGAGCGCGACAGCTTTCGTTCATCTGCCGTCGCCCGTGGTGATGCAGAATACAAGCGCAATCAATTGCATGACAGAACCTGTTCGTCATCCATGGCAACGTCCGCGGGACTGATGCCGGAGCGCGATTGGCAAGCCAGATCAAGGAAATGCGCAGGTTTCTTCGATTCACCTGCGCACCTATTCCGGCGGGCGAGTTCGGAGCCGGGACTCAATGGGTGGTGAACGGCGGCGGCGCGCCCGGGGCGACGTCAAAGGCGCCGAGATGGAATTCTTCGCCAAGGGACGCATCCGGCCCGCCCGGTTGCGCCAGCAGCGTGAACGCGGCCTGTGGGTAGAGCTTCCAGATATCCAGGTCGCCGGCCGTGATGGTGAGCCAGCCGAACGTGTACATGTAGCGTCCTGGCTCGGTGACCCGGCCGACCCTGTCCCAAGTGATTTTGTTGACTGCCATCCGGTCCCCCGATCGCAAGTCCGCAAATGACGTCCGGCGTGAGGCACGGACTGTCGAAGGCTGATCCCGCAATGGGGCCGCGATAGGGCAGCGATGCGGAGGTGGGGCGGCCGGACGCTGGCCGCCGCCTGCCGGTTCAGCGCGCCGTCGAGGCCGCCTCTGCTTCGGCTGCCCGCTCCAGCTGACGGTGCGAGGCGTGGAAGACGTCGTGGACGAGGCCGATCTTTTCCAGGCCCAGGATGATCAGGCCGTTGAGATCGATCTCCCACCAGGCGTGCGAGATGTAGGCGTCCCGCGGGAAGCGGTGATGGTTGTTGTGCAGACCCTCGCCGAAGGTGAGGATCGTGGTCACGAACTCGTTGGTCGAGGCATCGTCGACCTCAAAGCGGCGATAGCCATAGGCGTGGCAGACCGAGCCGGTGAGCTGGCTGGTGAGGATCAGCAGATAGGCGCGGAGCAGGCCGGAGAACAGCACGCAACCGATCATGGCGTGCACGCCGCCGAAGGTGTAGCCGATCACGCCCGGGATGAAGACCGCCGACATTCCGTACCAGACCCAGCGCGTGCGCACGAAGAACATCGCGATGGGATCGGCGAGGATGTCCTTGGCGTAGTATTCGTTGTCGGTGGTCGCCTGGTCGAACACCCAGCTGCCCTGGGCGTGCAAGAAGCCCTTGAGCGCGCTGACATAGCGATTGCCGAAGCCGTCGAATTGCGGGCTGTGGGGATCGCCGACGTCATCGGCGTAAAGATGGTGGCGGCGGTGATTGGCGACCCATTTGGCGATCGAGCCCTGGATCGCCATCTGGGCGATGGCGCAGAAGAAGACCCGCATGATCGGGCCGGTGCGGAAGCTGCGATGGACGAACAGGCGGTGCATGCCTGCGCCGATGCCGAACGTGGTCAGCGCGAACATCCAGACGAACGTGAACAGCTCGACCTTGCCGAGACCTTGCGTGACAGCCCAGATGATGCCGGCGACAGCGCCGACATAGAGGATGCCGAGCAAGAGATAGCTCTCGCGCAGCTTGGCTTGCACGAGCGGTCCCTCGGTGACGACGCCGGGTGGAAGCTGCGGCTTGGCCGCGGTAGACGCGTTCTGCGGGGTCTCAGCCGGGACGAACTCGGCGTCAGCGATGGACATTCCAGGACTTCCGATATGGGGGGCCCGCAATGATTGCGGACGTGCTGGATCACACCCTATCGCGCGAGGGACTTCATCTCCAGTATTTAGTTAAAGAAGAGTTAAAATTGACTGACCCGGCTCAGGCCGACTGCTGCAGGGGCGAGCGCACGACGAGGCGGACCAGGTCATCCCGTGACTGCTTTTCGGCGAATTTGACCGCGAAGCCGTTGTCGAATTTGCGGATGACCCGCCCGACGCAGGCACCGACCGCAAGCGGAGTTCCCACCGGCGGGTCGTACTCGCAGGATATCGCGACGCCGGCCGTGGAGACGTCGATGATGAAGCATGGATGGATGCTGCCGTCGGCGAGGGTCAGGAAGGTATGGGAGACCTGCGGAACGAAACGGGCGTCACGCCGCAGTTCCTGGACGCTGTCGTCCCTCTGCTTTTTCTCCAGCCAGGTCAGCTTTTCCGACATCCAGGCGCGCCGCGCCCGCGTCATGTCGAGCTCCATCAGGAAGCCCGCCTTCAACGTCGCGCTGATGGTGCACTGGAATTCGCCGAAATCCTGGAAGTAGGAGGTCACGCGCTCGCCGACCTTGCCGACAACCGGCACGTCCACGATCATGCGGAACGGCGAGACGCGCTTGGTCCGGCAGGCGAAGGTGCGCAGCTTGCCCTCGCAATCGTACCAACGCGGCAGCGAGTAGCTGCCGGCCACGGTGACTTCCACTGCTCGTTGCCGGAGGAACTCTGTGACGGACATGCGCGCCAATCGTGGTTTGGGATCGTTTCCGTAATTCCACGGTAGCAATCAAATTCTAAGCAAATGATACCGTCGCTCACGAGCAGGGGTAAATTTCCGGTAAATGCGCCCCTGCGCAGCGGAGCGGAAAGCGCGGCATAAAGACCCGTTATGCTGCAGGCATTCTCACAACGTCGTCATTGAGGCGGAGTGAAGCAATGGGGACGCGGCGGCTAACGAGATCCGACCAGCAACAGCACTGCCAGCGCGCCGACGGCCATGATGAACTGGATCGTCGTCCACATCGGGCCGTTCGGGCTGATCTGCAATCCCAGCGGCGGCACTGCGCGCCGCATCGCGAGCGCCGTGAGTGCTTCGACGATGGCAAGCAGAAGGGCGATGCCGGCGAGGAAAGGCCATGACTCTGCCGGCGGCATCCATGGTGCGAGCCAGTCGGGAACGGAGCCTTTCAAGGCGGCGAGCAACGCGAACCATCCGAACCAGAACGCGGAGCGCTTGACGATGTCCGGGCCGATGGTTTCGGGCTCGAGGCGGATACCGATCCTTGCCAGTGCGCCTTCAATGCGCTCGGCGTCGGTCAGGACGACGAACGCGCCGAGATAGAGCGGAATGCGCGACTGGAAGAGCAGGGCGAGGATACCGAACACGATCGCGTAGCCGACGACATCGCCGAGAATATCTTGGGTGCTTCTGCCCGGCAGCACAGGCGCAGCCGGCGCAAAATCCGGCTGACGCTGCGGCAGCGATCTGGCGCGTGCCAGGTGCTCCAGCATTTTGGCGCGCCGGTCCGATGGATGCTGGCGGGGATGGCTGAGCCATGGCGGAAGGCCCGGTGTCATTGCGGACGCACCGGACGAACCTTCAATCTCGGGATGACGCTGCGCCATGGGGTTCGACCGGTTCCAACCTGACATTGGTCGGTGGCGAGCGGCGGGAAGGTTCATGCCGCTGCGGCGGAAATCGTGGCAATTGGGGAGGAAAAGCGACAGGCGTCGCGTGCGCACTGGCGCTCCCTAGCGGAATCGAACCGCTCTCTCCACCGTGAAAGGGTGGCGTCCTAACCGATAGACGAAGGGAGCAAACACAGGGCCCGGCCGTTTCCCGGCATGACCGCTGGCCGGCCGAACAGGGCCCGGCGGCTTGCAGCGGGCGAACGTATAGTGGCCTTTCTGGCTCCCGGCAAGCCGTTCGGACCGGTCTTGTGGCGCCGGTGGACAGCGCCGGCCCCGAGAGCATTCGAAGGCGATTTCAACGATTTCTTAGGGTTCCCTGATTAGCGCTGGAGTGGGAGATCTTTCACCAATGCCACCGCCGAAAAAGCGCGCAGCCCGCAAGCTGCTGTCGCAGCATGCCTGGATCACGCTCGACGGCGGCTTCGCCGCGCGGCACTGCCTGGTCCGGGACATCTCCGATTCGGGTGCCAAGATCACGCTGGACGAGGACGCGAGCCAGCTCCCGGGCGTGATCCGGCTCGCCTTCGCACGCGATGCGCGTACGGGGCGGAGCTGCCAGGTGGTCTGGCGCCGCGGCAAATCGGCCGGCATCAAGT
>NZ_JALBGZ010000323.1:0-6957 GCF_023006515.1 Bradyrhizobium sp. PRIMUS42 | reverse complement strand
CGGCATCATCGGCGGCGCGCTGCCACCTCCGACCAGGCCGGGGATTTCGGCGGCCTTCTGCCAGCCGGCCATGCCCTCGGTCCAAACCAGGGTGTCCGGGCGCACGACGCCTTGGGCGACGAGGTCGCGAAATTGCCCCTCCGGAAAGGGCCCCTGCTGCTTGCCCTCGGATGCGTAGAACCAACTCGCCATGTACCGTCCCCCTCGAACATACTTATGTACCGGCCCGGATGCTTGGGTTCACCGCATCCATGCCAAAAATGCATTGTGAAGGATGAACGGCTGCCCTGTACAGAGGCGCCGGTTCACATGGCCAAACGTTTTTCCGCTTCAACCTGCAACTTTTTTATGCCATTTGCCCGGAAAGATGCCAGATTGACGCAGCGCCGGGGACATACGGCGCGGCGCATCCCGGGGAATAGGCCAGACCATGAAACTCGTCGTCGCGATCATCAAACCCTTCAAGCTCGACGAGGTCCGCCAGGCCCTGACGGCGATCGGCGTCCACGGCATGACCGTGACAGAGGTGAAGGGCTATGGCCGCCAGAAGGGCCACACCGAGATCTATCGCGGCGCCGAATACGTCGTGAACTTCCTGCCCAAGCTGCGCATCGAGATCGCGGTCGCCTCCGACATCGCCGACAAGGCCGTGGGTGTGATCACCGCCTCCGCGCGCACCGGGCAGATCGGCGATGGCAAGATCTTCGTCACGCCGATCGATCACGCGCTGCGCATCCGCACCGGCGAAACCGACAGCGACGCGCTCTAGATTTTGTTTTGACGCGTTTTCCTGACGCGAACCGGTATCCATTTCGCTTGAAAACGCTCTGACCAAATAACGTCTTCGTCGATCGCACCGGGCAACGACGCCATAGCGTGCGACGTAATTTCTATGCTGGGGGAAACGAGATGGCGGGATTGTTGCGCCGCGCGGCGTGTATCGCTGCGCCGATCGGGTTTGCGTCGATCACGACATCGTCGGCACACGCCGCAGGCTCCGAGATCAACTCCGCCGACACCGCCTGGATGATCGTCGCCACCGCGCTGGTGCTGATGATGACCATCCCGGGGCTCGCGCTGTTCTACTCCGGCATGGTGCGCAAGAAGAACGTGCTCGCGACCATGGCGCAGAGCCTCGCCGCGGTGACGCTGATCTCCATTCTCTGGGTCGCGTTCGGCTATTCGCTCTGCTTCGTCGGCGACGGCCCGTGGATCGGCACGCTCGACCGCTGGTTTCTCGCCGGCATGACCATGGACAGCGTCAATCCGGCGGCGAAGACCATCCCGGAAGCGCTGTTCATGCTGTACCAGATGACGTTCGCGATCATCACGGTGGCGCTGGTCGCGGGGTCGGTCGCCGACCGGATGCGGTTCTCCGCCTATCTCCTGTTCTCCGTCGCCTGGTTCATCTTCGTCTACATTCCGCTGGCGCATTGGGTGTGGGGCGGCGGCTTCCTCAACAGCATGGGCGTGCTCGACTTCGCGGGCGGTCTCGTGGTGCATCTGTCGGCCGGCACCAGCGGCCTCATTGCCGCGAAGGTGATGGGGCGCCGCCACGGCTACGGCACCGAAAATCTCTCGCCGTTCGATCTGTCGCTCGCGGTGATGGGCACCGGCCTGTTGTGGGTCGGCTGGTTCGGCTTCAACGGCGGCTCGGCGGGCGCTGCCAATTCACGCGCGGTGATGGCGATCATCGCGACCCATCTCGCCGCCTGCGCCGGCGCGCTGACCTGGGCCGCGATCGAATGGTCGACCCGGCGCAAGCCCTCGGTGCTCGGCATGATCTCCGGCGCGGTGGCCGGTCTCGGCACCATCACCCCGGCCTCCGGATTCGTGGCGCCCTGGCACGGCATCGTCATCGGCATCATCGCCGGTGCGGTCTGCTACTGGGCCTGTACCTGGCTGAAGCACCGCTTCAACTACGACGATTCGCTCGACGTGTTCGGCGTCCACGGCATCGGCGGCCTGACCGGAACCCTGCTCGCCGGCGTGTTCGCAACCAGCGCCATCGGCGGCACCGCCGGCCTGTTCGAGAGCCATCCGCAGCAGCTGCTGATCCAGTTCTACGGCGTCGCCGTCACCTTCGTCTGGTCGGCGGGCGTGAGCTTCATCCTGCTCAAGCTGGTCGGCCTGTTCGTGCCCTTGCGCGTATCCCGTGAGCACGAGCTCGAGGGGCTGGATATTTCGCAGCACGGCGAAGCCCTGCAATAGAGCGCGACGCTACTTAATTACCTCTCGGCTGCCCGGCGCGTGAGCAACATTGTGTCGGCAGCCTGTCGTGCTCGCGTTTTAATCAGGTGTGACCACGTTTTGGGCGCGACGGAATAGCGCACCGCACCGCCATACCCGTCAAATGCGAAAACCCCCGTCTTCATAGTCCGTTAGGCAATGCGCCTGATCTGGCACGGCATTTGATTCTAAGGGTCCCGGCTGTGCCCGCGTAGTGAACTTTCTCCCTCGTGGCGAACCAGTCGAGAAACGCCCGGCCATGTCCGGACCGGGCCCAAGCGGGGATAGGACCCATGAAAATTGTTATGGCGATTATCAAGCCATTCAAGTTGGAAGAAGTCCGGGACGCCCTGACCGCCATCGGCGTTCACGGTCTCACGGTGACGGAAGTCAAGGGATATGGCCGCCAGAAGGGCCATACGGAAATCTATCGCGGCGCCGAATATGCCGTGAGCTTCCTGCCCAAGATCAAGATCGAGGTCGCTGTCGCCTCCGACCAGGTCGACAAGACCATCGACGCCATCACGTCTGCCGCCAAGACCGGACAGATCGGCGACGGCAAGATCTTCGTCATCAACCTCGACCACGCGGTGCGCATCCGCACCGGCGAGGCCGATGCCGCGGCCCTTTGATTTCGCGCTCAACCTTATCCAATCAGGAGTGAATATTATGACGTTCAAGCGTCCCTATGGCGCGGGATTGGCGGCTCTCGCAGTCGGCCTGTTCGCTGCGACCGCAGCCTATGCCGAGCCAACGGTCAACAAGGGAGACAACGCCTGGATGCTGACATCGACAGTGCTGGTGCTGTTGATGACGATCCCGGGCCTTGCGCTGTTCTACGGCGGTCTCGTCCGTTCCAAGAACATGCTCTCCGTCCTGATGCAGGTGTTCTACACCGTCTGCGTCGTCACCGTGATCTGGGCCGTGTACGGCTACAGCCTCACCTTCACCGGCGGCTCCGACTTCATCGGCGGCTTCTCCAAAGCCTTCATGATGGGCGTGACCACCGATACGAAGGCTGCGACCTTCTCGGTCGACGCCAACATCTCGGAGCTCATCTATGTCTGCTTCCAGATGACCTTCGCGGCGATCACGCCCGCCCTCATCGTCGGCGCTTTTGCCGAGCGCATGAAGTTCGCGGCGATCGCGCTGTTCGTCCCGCTCTGGGTCACGCTGATCTATTTCCCGATCGCGCACATGGTCTGGTACTGGCAGGGTCCGGACCTGATCCAGGACGCAGCCAAGGCGCTCGCTGCTGCCACTGACGCGGCGGCGAAGACCGCGGCGGAGGCGAAGCTCGCCGAGATCAAGGCCGACGCCGGCTGGATCTTCAAGAAGGACGCGATCGACTTCGCGGGCGGCACCGTGGTGCACATCAACGCCGGCATCGCAGGCCTCGTCGGCGCTCTCCTGATCGGCAAGCGCGTCGGCTACGGCAAGGAGCTGATGGCTCCGCACTCGCTGACCATGTCGATGATCGGCGCCTCGCTGCTCTGGGTCGGCTGGTTCGGCTTCAACGCCGGCTCCAACCTCGAAGCCAACGGCGGCGCAGCCCTCGCCATGACCAACTCCTTCGTCGCCACCGCAGCCGCCGCGCTGTCGTGGATGTTCGCGGAGTGGATCATCAAGGGTCACCCGTCGGTGCTCGGCGTCATCTCCGGCGCTGTCGCGGGTCTCGTGGCCGTCACGCCTGCCGCCGGCTTCTCCGGCGCGATGGGCGCGATCGTCCTCGGCCTGATCGTCGGCGTGGTCTGCCTGTTCTTCTGCACCGTCGTGAAGAACGCGCTCGGCTACGATGACAGCCTCGACGTGTTCGGCGTCCACTGCATCGGCGGCATCGTCGGCGCTCTCGGCACCGGCATCCTCGTCAACCCGGCTCTGGGTGGCGCGGGCGTCATGGACTACACCGCGATCCCGCCGAAGGTCGGCGACTACGACTTCGCGGCGCAGATGATCGCCCAGCTCTGGGGCGTCGGCACCACGCTGGTGTGGTCGGGCATCGGTTCGGCGATCCTCTACAAGGTCGTCGACGTGATCGTTGGTCTGCGCACCAATGTCGAGAGCGAGCGTGAAGGCCTCGACATCACCGAGCACACCGAGCGCGCCTACAACATGTAAGTCTCCTCCCGGGCGCGGTCTCCCCGGAGACCGCGCCCAGACCTACGGTTCGGGCACATACCCGGCAATGCCCTGACCGTTGAGGGGCTCCAGCGCAAGCTGGAGCCCCTTTCTTTTGGCAGGGCGCTTTCTGATTTGGTTCCGAAGAAAGGGATTGCCATTCCGCGCCACCGGCGCAGAAATATCGACCACAAGAAACGATAATCGGGAGGTGGTCATGCGTTTGGAAGGCGGATGCTATTGCGGCGAAGTGCGCTACGTGGCTGAAGGCGATCCAATGATGCAGGCCCAGTGTCATTGCCGCGAGTGCCAGTACATTACGGGCGGCGCGCCCAACACCTTCATCGCGATGCCGGCGGCCGGCTTCAGCTACGTCCTGGGGCAACCCAAGCAGTTCACCCGCAAGGACCTCGAACGCGCCGTCACGCGCGAATTCTGCGCCGAGTGCGGCACCCATCTGGTGACCAGGGCTCCGGGCCTGCCGGCGGCGATCCTGAAAGTCGGCACGCTGGATGAGCCAAAGCAGTTCCATCCGCAGATGGCGATCTACACCTGCGACATCCAGGAATTCCACGCCATCCCGGCGGGCATGAAGACGTTCGAGAAGCTGCCGGGGCGTTGAGCGTCGATCGCGCCGCAGGACGGTGCGCTCCCTCTCCCGCTTGCGGGGGAGGGCCGGGGTGGGGGTGCCTCCGCAGTGGGATTTCCCAAGAGGAAAGAGCCCTCACCCGGCCCTGCGCGCCGACCTCTCCCGCAAGCGGGAGAGGTGGCCCCGGCATCGCCACCCCCGCTCGGGACGGGCCGGACCTCCGATCTGGGTCACGGAATTGACTCTTGATGACGCGGAAAGCCGATGGTTAATCGCGTCTTAACCTCGCCCTATCTATGGTGAAGTGAACCGCTTCCCGCCGGGGCCTTCGCGCGACCGGCTGTTCCAAGAGTGCTGGCGCCCAGAATGGCTATGACCGCTTCATCCCGCGCGCCGCAGGCCGGTGGAAGCCTAGACACCGAACGCTCGCCCTTTGTGCGGCTGAACGAGCTGCTGGCCCCGCATCAGCCCGGCAAGCCCTTGATTTCGCTCGCGGTCGGCGAACCGCAGCATCCCGTGCCTGATTTCGTCGGCCCGGTGCTGGCCAAGCACATCGCCGATTTCGGCCGCTACCCGATGAACCAGGGAACCGACCCGTTCCGTCAGGCAGCAAGCACCTGGCTGTCGTCGCGATTCAAGCTGCCGCGGCCGCTCGACCCCCGAAGCGAGATTCTCGTCCTCAATGGCAGCCGCGAGGGGCTGTTCCTCGCCGCGATCGCAGCAAAGCGCTACGTCGGCCCGCGTCCCGGCAAGCCCGCGATCCTGATGCCGAACCCGTTCTATCCGGTCTATGGCGCCGGCGCCTTAGCTGCGGCCTGCGAGCCGGTCCATCTGCCGACAACGATCGAAAACGGCTTCCTGCCCGATCTCGACGCCATCGACGAAGCAACGCTGGCGCGCACCGTGGCGTTCTATCTGGCCTCGCCCGCCAATCCGCAGGGCTCGGTCGCCTCGCGCGATTACTTCACGCGCCTGAAGAGCCTCGCCGATCGCCACGGCTTCATGATCCTCAGCGACGAGTGCTATTCGGAGATCTACACCCGCGAAGCTCCGGGCAGCGCGCTCGAATGCGCGGGTGCGGACTTCACCCGTGTGGCCGCGTTCCAGTCGCTGTCGAAGCGCTCGAACCTGCCGGGCCTGCGCGTCGGCTTCGCCGCCGGCGACAAGAGGTTCATCGGGATTTTCCTGGAGCTGCGCAACATCGCAGCGCCGCAGGTGCCGGTGCCGCTCCAGCACGTCGCGACCTTTGCCTATGGCGACGAAGCGCATGTCGAGGAGAACCGCAGGCTTTACCGGATCAAGTTCGATCTCGCCGACCAGATCATCGGCAATCGCTACGGCTATCGCCGGCCCGACGCCGGCTTCTGCGTCTGGCTCAACACGTCCGCGATCGGCGACGATGTGTCGGTGTGTTTGAAACTCTTCACGGAAGCAGGCGTGCGTGTGGTGCCCGGCAGCTTTTTGGCGCGGCAGCAGCCTGACGGATTCAATCCCGGCGCGGGCTACATTCGCCTCGCGCTGGTGCAGGATGGCGAGACCACGGCGCAGGCGCTGCACCGCCTGGTCGAGACTCTGGGTTAGGCGGGGCCCATGAGCATGTCGGCAATCGAACGTGTCATTCCACTGGTCGGCCATCTGCCGCCCTCGATCCGCGAGGGTCTGGCGCGGCGCATGCGCGAGCTCACCGGCCTCGGCCTGATCACGCTGGCCGGCGTCGCCTCAGCCGCACTGATGACCTGGTCGGTGCAGGATCCCAGCCTCAGCCACGCCACCTCGCGGCCGATCCGCAACATCCTCGGCTATGCCGGTGCGATCGGCGCCGATCTCGCGATGCAGATTCTCGGGCTCGGGGCGATCATGCTGGTCCTGACCGTCGCGGTCTGGGGCTGGCGCATGATGACGCATCGCCCGTTCGACCGCGAAGCGCTGCGGCTGGGCTCCTGGATTCTCTGCACGGTGATTGCGGCGGGCTTCGTCAGCTGCTGGCCGCATGGCGGCGCATGGCCGCTGCCGACCGGCCT
>NZ_JALBGZ010000322.1:0-6988 GCF_023006515.1 Bradyrhizobium sp. PRIMUS42 | reverse complement strand
CGTCGCTCTGGTGCTGCGTCCGCCCGCGCGCCCGGTCCGGTCGTGCTGAGGCTGGTCTCGGCTGCCTGAGCTTGTGGCCCCCCGTCCATCGATAAATTTCGCAAGGAGTATCCGAGTGGCTCGTGTCCGACGCAGTAAGTCCTACAAAATGACGCAGATCTACGACCGGCGGTCCCGCGAGCTGCCGTTCAATGCCGAAGTGGCGGAGGTCGAGGTCGACAATCCGCTGGCGCTCGATTCCGGTGAGAAGATCGTGGTCATCCGGTCGATCCGTAGCGATCCCCTCGGTCGGCTGCAGGCACACCACCAGATCGACGAGGCGCAATACCGCGGCGGGCGTGCCTTCCAGAACGATTGGGAGAGGGCGGAGCGGGGTCCTCAGGCGATGGATCCGACCCGTGAATATGTCGATGGCGCGCGCACGCGTGAGCCCGTCACCGAGAGCCAGCGCCAGGCGGTGTTGCGGCTGAATCGGGTCGAGCGGGAACTCGGCACCGACGGTGCCGCGCTGGTGCACGACGTGCTGATTCTGGGCCTGACTATGGATCAGATCGGGGAGCGTCGCGCCGTCCGGACGCAGCGCTGGAACGATTATTTCGCGCGGCGTTTTCGCGAATGTCTGGACCGGCTGGCCCTGGTCTACGGCTTTGCGACGGAAACGGGGACACAACGGGCAGAGCGGCGAAGATGAATACGGCACGCCGGCGGCCTCGGCCGCCGGCGTGCCAACCTGTTGCCTAGGGATGCGGTACGATCTGGTAAGGCGTGGTGTAGGGCTCGACGCGAAGCGAGGCGTTGGCCAGAAGCCCGATCTTGGCGGTCGGCGCCTGCTGCAAATCGCCGTTCGGGCCGCGATGCACGTTGTATTGCCACACCGTGAGATCGCCCTTCTGCGCCAACGCGTGCGCAACCGCGCTCGCATCGTTGCCGCCAAGCGCCTTGAGTTCCTCTGCCGATAACCCGACGACGATCTCGTCCTTGACGGTGATGATCTTGAACAGGTTCATCTTGGTCTCCTGCGCCCAGGCGCCTTGTATCGAGAGGGTGAAAAGCGCAGCCGCGGCGCCCTTGATGAGATCGCAGCGAGAAAGCATGCCGTCGTCCTTTGGTGCTGACGCGCGCCCGAATCGAAGAGTCTTCAGCCATGGCGCCGTCGTCTGCGTGGCCGTGTCGCAACGGCTTGGTCGTTCGCTCATGGACAAAAGTTCATGGGCGAAAAACATTTCCGGACCAATGAATCCCGAGGCGACGGCCGCGCCGAGATCAGGACGCTGGAGATCGGCTGCCAGATCAGCCTTCATTTTGCCGCGGATACAACCGCCGAGGGCGGACGCAACAATTGCGTGTAAGCGCTGGAAAGCCGCTCGTTCGCAGCGAGCGTCCATTCATATCGGAAACATGCCGAAACGTTGCACCGATTGACAGCGACCGAGGCTGTGTGCGTGATTGATGCCGCTTCTTGACGCAGGTGGGTGACGGCGGTCGATATTCCTGTTATCCGGAATTGCCATGGTGCGATGCAGACGAAGCATCGCTACAGCCATTGCTGGACTTGCCGGACTGGTTGTTCTTTGACATACTTGCAACCCTCTGGTTGAGCCCGTGGTTTGGGACATGTCGTTCAGCGTGCCAAGCGGTCAGGGCCATCCGGTCGAGAGTTCGTCGCGATAGGGTCCTGTTGTGGCGTCTTGTCGTGGCATTCGGTTCTTGAGTGGATTACGAAGGCCGATGCTTGTCATAGGTGCGAGATGAAAAACCTCAATTTCGCGACTGAACTGCACCTCAAGCTCGGCGTGCCCGCAAGCGGCACGGTCGAAAGTCTGCGCCTGCTCCGTGCTTTCCTGAAGCTCGCGCCTCGACAGCGTTTCGAGGTCATCAAGCTGGTCGAAGACCTCGCCACCGAGGAAGCACTTCCCGAGATCCCCTTGTCCTGAGCCCGGCCGCGCGCCGGCCTTACGCCGTCTCCTTCGTTTTCCCGCTACGTTTTCCTGCCGGGGCCGGACTGCCGGGCGACGTTTCCCCCAAGGCTGGCGCTGGAAGGCGATCCGCCAAGTGTGGTATTCAATTGGGAAAACGGGAGGAGTGCGACCATGATCGAACCGAAACTCGAAGTTCCGGCCGAACTGCGCGACTTGGCCGAGAAGACGATAGACCAGGCGGAAAAAGCATTCGGGATGTTTTTCGAAGCCGCCACCAAATCGATGTCGTCAGTTCCAGGCGCGGGGACGGAGGTGTCGAAGCAGGCGCTGGTTTTCACCGAGCAGAACATGAAGTCGGCCTTCGACCACGCACGCAAGCTGGTTCATGCCACCGACCTCCAGGAAGCGATGCGAATCCAGTCCGATTTCCTGCGCAGCCAGTTCACCAGCGCCGGAGATCACATGCGCCAGATGACCGGGAGTCTCATGCAACCGGGGAAGGGCAAGTCCTGATTCCGGGCCTGTGCACGACGTGCCCACAAATTGAACTTGCATGGCGTGGCGATCCGCACTTCGATGTCGGCGCGGATCCATGCCGGGCCACCGGATGACTTCATTCGCCGTCTGGCATCCCTTCTGCTGATCCCTGTCGGTCCGCCGGCAGGGATTTGCATTTCTGGCAGATGTGGTGCTCGGCGACGCTACCGCTTCACACTTTGCGCTAACGCGGCCCTCCGCGTGCGGATCATGCGCTAGCGCAGCGATGCGATGTAGGCCGCGATGTCGCCGGCTTCGGTCCGGCTCAAGGGGAAATTCGGCATCTTCGGGTGCGGATCGAGCAGGAAAAAGGCGAGCCTCTCCGGATTGAAGTCCTGCCTGCGCGCAACGGAGGCAAAGGAGGGAACGTCGGCACTCGCCTGGGTCTGGCCGGTGGCGACGACATGGCAGCTTGCGCACCAGCGCTTGGCGAGGTCGGCACCGTGATCGGCATCGGCGGCGAGCACGGACGACGTGCCGACGCTCGAGGTTACGGCAAGCAGCAGGCAGATTCGTCTCAAATGCTGGTGCATAGGGTAACCTTCACGCATTCGTTCGCCGCCATGCTTATCCGCAGCACGATCCCGGAAATTGCGAGAGATCAATGCGGGCGATGATCGATCGCAGCAGCTTGCGGACCGAACGATAGAGATGCCGTACGGGTGCCGGCATCCTCGCAGCGGGCAGACCTTTCGTATCAAGGCTTTCGATATAGTGCGACACGTGACTCTCCGAGGCCGTGCGGCTGTTCTATCCCGCCGCCCCGGAGCCGCCTTGATCTGCCGCAAAGTGTTCCCGGCTAATAATCGCCCGGATTCATGATCATCGGACTCTTCGTGTCAGCCGGCGCGAGCGCGCTGCTGGCGCTGTCACGCAGGAAGCGGTCGAGCGTTTCCTGGATCTTCTCCTTGACCGAGTTGGGGCCGCGATCGCTCATCTCCGTGTGCTGGGCGCCGGTGTGGACGATGTCGATACCACGCGCCTTGGCCTCTTCCGGCGTCGGCAGCACGCCGGGATCGGTCACGAAATGCGGGTCTTTCGACCTGAACGACAGGATCTTCATGCCGTCGCTGAGCACGAAAGGCACCCGCAGATTGTCGAGGGTAATCACCTTCGACACCAGCTCCGGGTGCTGGTGGGCGACATACATCGAGACATCGCCGCCGTTGGAATGGCCAACAAGGGTGATGTGGTCGTAGTCGACGTTATCCTGCCGCCTCTTCAGTTCGCCCAACACGAAGAGAATGTTGGCCTCACAGCGGATATAGACGTCACGCCGGCCGACATATTGCTGACCGACACGGGTCATCAACGGCGGATCGCTCGGCAGGTCCTGCTGGATGCTGACAACCAGGTAGCCGCGCGCAGCGAGCACGTTGGCGAGGAAGGAATATTCGGTGGCCTTGACCGTGTTGCCGTTGCTGATGATGGCAACGGGGAGCTTCCAGAGGCCGAGATTGGCCTTGGTCTCATAGTCACGCCGCACTGCCACCTCGACGGCGATCGGCCGCTGACGCGAGGCGTCGAACAGCGCCACGGCCTCATGGCGGATCGCGAACCGGCTGACGAGGAAATACTCTCCGACGCCGAGGACGCAGAGAAACGCCAAAATTACAAACACTCTCTTCATGGTTGCGTCTCAAATCACGTTCGGCTGAACATGGTCATTGGGAACTCCCGGATCGAGCGATCGTGAGCACGTTACGGGATTAAATTTAGGCAAGTCTGTGAGCAAGGCGGCAAAAGGGCCGGATCCGAGGGCAACTGCGCGCGGCTACAGACAGCCGGTTTTCCCGCGTTCAGGGCAGAGCCGGAATGCGCTCGATAGCGTGAACAGGAAACGGGGACTGCGGCGCGCGTTGTCCGGTGCCGGGTAGCTCAAGGGCACGGCCACGCCGAGATCAGCCTGGAGGTCGTCTGGCAGGAAGAATCGCACACCGGCGCCGGCCGATGTGAGCGACAGGCCCTCGCTCAGGCGGTAACCGTCGTTCCAGACGGCGCCGGCGTCGCCAAAGGCGTAGAGCTGATAGCCGGTCCAGTAGCGGAAATTGAGCTTCTGGTCGAAGCGCAGTTCGAGCGAGCCGGCAAGGCCGTTGTCGCCGCTGATCTCGGCTGCGCCGTAGCCCCGGCCGAACGCCGCGCCGCCGAGATAGAATTGCTGCGAGGTGAACAGCGGCCGCGAGGCTGTCTGGCTCGCCGCGGAGAGCTTGAGCGACCAGGCATCGTTGAGTGTCTGGTAGCGTGTGAACCAGAGGTTCAGCACCGAGAAGTTCGAGGATGCGCCGTCGCGCGACAACAAATCGTCGCCGAAGTGCGAGGCGCCGAAGATGTCGAGGCCCTGGCGGTAGGTCAGCGTCGCAAGATTGGTGCCGCCGAAGCGATCCTGCAACCGGTAGTCGGCGGTCAGGCTCGCCGTCCTGATGTGGTCGTTGTACCAGGGACCGTACAGGTCGTGCTCGGATACATTGCTGAATGTTGTCGCCGCAGTCAGCGTGAGCGCGGAGGATTGCGATTGCAGCGGAGCGATGCTGGCGCGCAGCTCGAAGGCCTCGGTCGTCGTGATGTCGCTGTCGAGGCGGCGGGCATCCCCCGGCCGGACCGCGCTGTACAGCACGGAGCCGCCAAGGCGGAAACCATCGACACCGATGGGCGTGTCGTAAGACAGCCGCGCAAAGCCGAGCTGGCGTGGGTCGTTGGCGATGGTCGACAGGTTGACCGCCAGCATATCGCCGGGCGTGAGATAGGAGTTGAATGCCCCGGTCGCATAGGTCTGCCACGGGCCGACCGACGACGATCCGAGATTGTCCAGGCCGAACGAGGAGAAGACGTGCCAGGTCTTCAAGTAGACTGTGAGACGGAAGCGGCCGGACGTGCCGCCGATCTCCTCGAGCGCGGTATCGGTGATCCGGACGCCCGGCCTGCCGTTGATGAGGAAGAGCTGGCGTTCGAGCGTTGCAAGGCGCGACGGCTGCTCGGCCAGAACCGGGCCCAGCATCGGCCTGATGCCGAATTGCTCGGCGCCGTCGCCTTTCAGCTCGGCCTGCACGATGGCGCCTTCGATCACCTGGATCCGGACGCGTCCATCGCCAATGTCCTGCGGCGGCACGATGGCCCGGCTCAGATGAAAGCCGTCGGCGCGGTACAGATCGCTGATCGCACCTGCGATCGCGGCGAGATCTGCCTGCGAGACCTTCTTGCCGAGATAGGGCTGATAGACAGCGGCGATCCGATGTTGGGAGACGGCGTGGGCGCCGCCGACGTCGATGCCGCGCAGCATGAATTGCGGCTTCGTATCCCCGCCGGTATTCCCCTGTCCGACGCTCGGAAGCTGGACCGCAGGCCGGCTCAGCGATTCCCGCTCGGCTTGGTTATCGAAATATTTCTCGGGCTGGCGCGGATCGAAGCCCGGCTGGTTCGCCTGTTGAGCGAAAGCGTGCGGAACTCCCGTAAAAATCGGTGCCAGCAGCAGCAGCGCGGTAAGCAGATCCCGTTTCTCAGCCCGCGCAGCGAACCTGTCCCCGTAGTTTGACGGAGACTCTCCAATGGGATGGTAAGGGTTCGTTAGCGGCATGATTTTTCATAGTTTTTTATGGTCAATGATTGGTTAAGGCGGCCGCTTGGCTGGCCGCTTCCTGCTAATCCTCTCTTGAGTGATTTCGGATACCCCTCAGATCCGGCTGTAACGCAGACTGAGGATCGTCATGCTTGGCAAGATTGGAATGCGGTGTGCCTTCGTGGCGGCGCTGACCCTTGGGACGGCTTCCGGTGCGTTCGCCGCGGATGACGGCGTCTGGTCGGTCAGCAAGGCCACCGGTGAGGTGTGGGTCGCGACCGACGGCGCGCAACAGGTGTCGCTGAACCAGGAAGAGACGCTCAAGCCCGGCAATACCATTCGCACCGGACGCAATGGCCGGGTGCTGCTCGTCCGCGGCGAGGAAACCATTCTGATCTCTCCCAACTCCGTGGTCGGCTTGCCGGCCGCGACGAAGGAAGGGCTCTCGACCACCATCATCCAGCAGGCGGGATCGATCCTGCTCGAGGTCGAGAAGCGCAACGTCAAGCATTTCGAGGTCGAGACCCCCTATCTCGCCGCCGTGGTCAAGGGAACGCAGTTCAGCGTCACGGTGGGAGCGAACAGCACCAAGGTCGGCGTGCTCCGCGGCCAGGTCGAAGTCTCCGATTTCAAGACGGGGCAGATTGCCCAGGTCATGCCGGGACAAGCGGCCACCGTCTCTGAGCACGGCAAGCCCGGTCTCAGCCTGAGCGGTGCAGGGACGTTCAATCCGATCGAGCACGGCAAGCCGCGCGCTCCCGCGATCGAGCGTGTGCCCGTTCCGAAATCAGGCCTGTCGGCGCCGCGCAACGCCGCGAACGGACATGCGATCCACGCGCTCGGTCCGATCGACAAGGCGACCAAGGCGGCGGGCGTGCCGAAGCCGTCTCATCAGGCGGCGGCAGGTCATGCATCCAGAGCCGGCGTGGTGCGCATCTCGAGCTCGCTCGGCGAGGTCAAGCTGAACTTCCACACGGTG
>NZ_JALBGZ010000321.1:0-7003 GCF_023006515.1 Bradyrhizobium sp. PRIMUS42 | reverse complement strand
AGCCGACCGGCGCGCTCGACAGCCGCACCGGCGCCGAGATCCTGGCGCTGTTCGCCGCGCTCAACCGGAGCGGTCAGACCATCGTGATGATCACGCATGATCCCGGCATCGCGACGCAGTGCCGCCGCACCATCCGCCTGCACGATGGCGAGCTCGTCAGTGACGAGACCCTGGTCCCGATCCTGCCGAAACGGAGCGCCGTGTCATGACGATGCTCCAGGGCTTCCAGATCGCTCTGCACGCCTTGCGCCTCAATCCGCTGCGCAGCTTCCTCACCATGCTGGGCATCGTGATCGGCGTCGCCTCCATCGTGACGGTGTTTGCGATCGGAGCCGGCGCGCAGCTTCGCCTGCAGGAGCAGATCCGCTCGATCGGCGCCAACGTGCTGATGATCACCCCCGGCGCGGTCTATCAGGGCGGCGTGCGTCTCAAGGACGGCAGCAAGCTGACGATGACCGAGAGTGACGTGCAGGCCATCCTCGAGCAGATTCCGGAAATCCAGGCCGCGGCCGGCTCGATCGCCGGAACGGCGCAGGTCATCCATGAGGGCAAGAACTGGAATACGACCATCAACGGCACGACGACGGGGCATTTCATGGTGCGCGACTGGCAGCTTGCCAGCGGGCGTTATTTTTCCGGCTCCGAGGAGGCAGGCGCCGGCAAGGTCGTCATCCTCGGCAGCACGGTCGCGCGCGAGCTGTTCGCGCCCGGCGACGACCCGATCGGCGCGCAGATCCGGATCATGAAGGTGCCGCTCGAAGTGGTCGGCGTGCTCGATCGCAAGGGACCGGCGCAGGACGACGTCGCCTTCGTGCCGCTCGCCACCGCCAAGCTGCGCTTTCTCGGCAGTGCCAGCAACATCAATCGGGATTCGGTTGCCTACATCATCGCCAAGGTGGCCGGCGACGGCCAGATGGCGGGGGCCCGATCGGAGATCGAGAACCTGCTGCGGCAGCGCCACCGCATCCCCGCCGGCCAGGAGGACGATTTCAAGGTCCAGGATCCGGCCGCCGCGATGGAAGCGCAGCAGGGCGCGATCCGCACCGTCGCGCTGCTGCTCGTCGCCATCGCCTCGGTCTCGTTGCTGGTCGGCGGCATCAGCATCATGAATGTCATGATCGTCTCGGTTACCGAACGCACGCGGGAGATCGGAATCCGCCGCGCGCTGGGCGGGCGGATGCGGGACATCCGCCTGCAGTTCCTCTGCGAAGCGCTTGTGCTCTGCCTGCTCGGCGGCGCCATCGGTGTCGCCGGCGGCGTCACGCTCTCGATGACAGTCGCCCGCATGGCAGGATGGGTCACCTCGATCGACGGTCAGGCGATCGGCCTTGCCCTGGTCTTCTCGATCGCCACCGGCATCATCTTCGGTTTCTATCCCGCCCACAAGGCATCCAAGCTCAGCCCGATCGAGGCGCTCAAAGCGGAGTGAGAAGATGCCGAAGGCGGCCAATTCAGCCCGAAGACGAGCGAGGAGCCTATCATGAGCCCGGATCCGAAGGATTCGATTACACCGACACCGCGCGAGCGTGAGCTGATGATGCTGATCGCCCGGGGGCTGCAAAACAAGAATATCGCCTACGAGCTCAAGATCTCGGAGAACACGGTCCGGGCGCATATCGGCAACATCATGCGCAAATACCGGCTTTCGAACCGAACGCAGATCGCGATCGCGTTTGCCCTGCACGCGGCGCCATTGTCGCTACGCCGCGATCTTGCCAGGGCCGACCGCCGTCCGGCGGCGCCAAAGCCCGCGCAGGCGCCGGCTCAAAGTTCATCGGTGCTGACCGCGCCTGATTGAACGCCGGACACAATCCCTTGCGTTGCCCGACGGGCAAAACATGCGAGCCCTAGGCCAACGCGCGCAGCGAAAAATATTCCACTTTACCGAAATTCGGAAATGACGTATGTGTCGCGGCAACCCGGCCCAAGGAAGAGGGGCGTATCGCGATCGTCACGAACGCGGGCCGGACGGCGGTGGGCGCTGATTGCATCGGCGCGAAGGATTTTGCGGGGCGGGCAACCGTGAGCGAAACACCTCGCGCACACGACCGGTGTGATCGGCGTACGGCAAAATCGTGTGGTCCTGGCGCCCGGGGTCTGTGCGTCAAGTCTCAGCGGTGATGTGGCGGCCCGACCGGGCACGCGCATCGATCATCCGCAAGGCGACGGGGGCAATAGTGCAACGCTCCCCGGGGAGAGCACGACATAAGCCGTCAAACCACTGCGCAGGGAAGGCCGGGATCTCCGGTTGCCCTGTTCTCCGCTATGCAGGAGCACACGCAATCTGCTCTTGGCATGGCGGTCCACGGGAGCCAACCGGCTCCCGGCCTTCCCTGCGCCCTCTTTCAATTGAGGGCAAGGCGACGAAGCAAAGCTCGGGCCAGATGAGCCGCGAGGCTGCGAAGGTGTGTCTGCGATTTCAGCTGCGTATCACAAGCTCGAACATCGTAGGATGGGCAAAGCGGAAGCGCGCCCACAATCTTTGCCTGTCGCGATTGAATTGGTGGGCACGGCGCTGTGCGCCTTTGCCCACCCTACGCCACTGGCGAATAGAGAATGCTTCCGCAGGCATCATTTAAGACCGTCCCCCTGAGGTGGCCGCTTCTTCAGCGGCCCTCGAAGGGCGACGGCCCCGCTGCACCGTCCTTCGAGGCTCCGCATGCGATGCATTCGCATCGCACGCCTCGCACCTCAGGATGACGGGAGGAATACTGTCGGTGCGGAAAGGTTCTGGATAGATTGAGTTTGAGCTGCACGCCCAAACGATGGTCTCGTGCCCCGGACGCTGCGCAGCGCGCTCGCGCGCGCGTCGCGTCCGGACACGAGAGTGGCAGGCGCCCTCCCCGGCCCATTGCAGATGTCACAGGCCTTGTAACAAAACCGTCATCCAGCGAAACTAAACGAACCGGAGGCCGCGGTCGGCGGCCAGGCCGCCTCACTGCAGGGAGATTTTGATGCGCCGTTCACTGGTGTTGCTGTCCGCCGGACTGACAGTGCTGTCCGCCGGACTTACCAACGGACTTGCCTCCGCACAGAACAACACGCCCCGCAATTTGATCCTGTTCATTCCGGACGGCCTGCGCGCGCTGAAGGTCAACCCTGAAACGGCACCCGCCATGGCCGAGGTCCGCGACAAGGGCGTCAATTTCAAGAATTCGCATTCGCTCTTCCCGACCTTCACCATGGCCAACGGCTCGGCGATGTCGACCGGCCATTATCTCGGCGATACCGGCGTGTTCTCCAACACGATCTGGACCAATTACACCTCCGTGCCCGCCGGCGACACCGTGGTCCCCTTCATCGAGAACGACGCCGTGCTCGGCGACATCGACGAGCACTTCAAGGGCAACTATCTCAACGAAGAGACCATCCTGAAGCTGGCCCGCGACAAGGGATTCAGCACCGCTGCGCTGGGCAAGCATGGTCCGACCTACCAGTTCGATCACACCGACAAGCCCGAAAAGGCCGGCCTACACTCGATCGTGTTTGACGACGCCACCGGCGGCAAGAATGGTGTCGCGCTATCGGACGAGGTGAAGGACGCGCTGACCAAGGCCGGCCTGCCTACCACCACGCCGCCGCGCGGTGACAATTCCAAGGCGGGCGATGCCAAGACGCCGGGCACCACGTCTGCCAACGTCGCGCAGCAGGCCTATTTCGCCAACGTCGCCGCCAAGGTGGTGTTGCCGATGTTCAAGGCGCGCAACAAGCCGTTCGTGCTGGTGTTCTGGTCGCGCGATCCCGACGGCAGCCAGCACAACACCGGCGACAGCCTCAACCAGATCAAGCCCGGCATCAACGGCCCGACCTCGATGGCCGGCATCAAGAACGCCGACACCAACCTCGCCCAGCTTCGCAAGGCGCTGGACGAGCTCGGCCTCACTGCCTCGACCAACATCATCATCTCGGCCGACCACGGCTTCTCCACCATCTCCAAGGAGAGCAAGACCAGCCCTTCGGCCAAGGTCAGCTATGACGACACGCCGAAGGACTTCCTGCCGATGGGCTTTCTGGCGATCGACCTTGCGAAGGCGCTCGACTTGCCGCTGTTCGACCCCAACGACAAGAACGCGAAGATCGAAGGCAACAAGCATCCCAAGGCCGGCAACGGCGTGCTCGGCAAGGATCCCGAGAAGCCCGATCTCGTCGTCGCCACCAATGGCGGCTCCGACCTGGTCTATCTGCCGACCAAGGACAAGAAGCTGGCGGCGAAAACCATCAAGGCCCTGCTCGAGCAGGATTACGTCTCCGGCCTGTTCGTCGAGGACTCGCTCGGCCGCTTCCCCGGCACCTTGCCGCTGTCGAGCATCAACCTGCGCGGCAAGTCGGCGACGCCGACGCCGTCGATCGTCGTCAACTTCCGCTCGTATGCCAGCGATTGCGGCGAGGCGCCGACCAATTGCTCGGTGCAGGTCGCCGACACCGTGCTGCGCCAGGGACAGGGCATGCATGGCAGCTTCAGCCGCGGCGACACCATGAACTTCATGGCGGCGATCGGGCCGGACTTCAAAACCGGCTTCGTCGACGAGCTGCCGGTCAGCAATGCCGACGTCGGCATGACGGCCGTCCAGCTCATGGGCCTTCGCGCCACCCAGAAGGGCAGCCTGGTCGGCCGGGTGATGTCGGAGGCGCTGCCCAACGGCGTCACGCCGAAAGCGTACAAGGCGGTTGAGAAGTCGAAAGTCTCCGAGAACGGCCTTCAGACCGTGCTGAACTTCCAGCGCGTCGGCAGCCAGCGCTATTTCGACGCCGCCGGCTTCCCGGGCCGCACGCTGGGGCTCGAGGTGGACGCCGGCAAACAAAAAACGGCGGGGAAATAACCCCGCCGCTTTCGCTCGCGCCCCGCAGGGGGCGCGAGAAGATCTCGGTTGTTACATGCCCAGATTTTTACATCCCAATGTCGAACACGTTCGGCAGCTGGCCCGCCAGGGGCAGCGCGGTGGCGCCGAGGAACGTCGCCACCATCGCCATCAGGCGGCGATTGTTCTGGCGCTTGCCGCGCATCTGGCCGGCGATCCACTCCAGCATCTCGCTGTTGACCTTGGAGGCATAGGACGGCGCCCAGCTCTCGATGTCGGTGTCGGCCGACAGCGCGACGCTGCGCGGCGGCACCTTCAGGCCCGAGGCGCTTGCGGCATAATGCGCAACGGCCTTGGCGAGCAAATCGTCGAAGCGGCCGCCATCGGTACGCTCGGTCGCGGCCTCGTTGATCTCGAACAGCACTTCAGCCTCGGTGCGGCTGACGGGCTGGTCGTTGACGGCGGTTGCGGTCAGGATGCGCGTGCACCAGGCGGTGTCATCGGCATCGAGCGAGCGGGAGAAATGCACCCTTCCCTTGGTAGTCGGGCCTTCGCCCGTAATCACGCCGTCGCGCACGATGCTCAGCGCATGGGCCGCGGTATCGCGGCAGGACGGCTCCAGGGACGGCGACTCAACAGATTTAGGCGCAGCGGCAGACATAGTTCACTTCCAGACTTCTTCTGATCGGCCAGCATTTTCATGCCGGCGTAAAGGGGTGGTTAACGATTCGATACGGCGATCGCGACTTTTCGAGATGGTTGCCAATTGGTCGCTGTCAGGACCGTTTTGGTTCTAGGAGCGCCGGGCGAGCGTGATGAAAGTCATAAAAGGCTTTATCGGGGCAATTGAGTCCGTGCGGCTCCGGTGGAGGTGTTTCGTCGCAGGCGCAGCTGTAACAAAAAAGTGCTAGGATATCGGCCCTTCAAAGAAGGAATTCACATTTTACTTGAAGCGGTTCACTTCAGCTCGACGACGCCCTATAATGGGGATGACGACAAAGACAATTTGTCATTTAGATTCAATGCGATGAGGTAGATCCATGACACTTCCGATCGGCACCACTGCACCCGACTTCGAAGCCGAGACCACCGAAGGGAAGATCAAGTTTCACGACTGGATCGGCAATAGCTGGGCGCTCCTGTTCTCGCATCCGAAAGACTTCACGCCGGTCTGCACGACCGAGCTCGGCGCACTCGCCAAGCTGAAGCCGGAATTCGACAAGCGCGGCGTCAAGCTGATGGGCCTGTCGGTCGATCCGGTCGACCGCCATGCCAAATGGTCGGAAGACATCAAGGAGACGCAGGGCGCAGCTCCGAACTATCCGATGATCGGCGACACCGATTACAACGTCTCGAAGCTGTACGGCATGCTGCCGGCCTCGACCTCAGGCGATCCCCTCACCCGCACCCCGGCCGACAACCAGACCGTCCGCAACGTCTTCATCATCGGGCCGGACAAGAAGATCAAGCTGGTGCTGGTCTACCCGATGACGACGGGGCGGAACTTCCTGGAGATCCTGCGCGTCATCGACTCGCTCCAGCTCACCGCCAAGCATCGCGTCGCCACCCCCGCGGACTGGTCGCAGGGCGACGACGTGATCATCGCGGGCTCGGTCTCCAATGACGAGGCCAAGACGATCTACCCGCAGGGCTGGAAGGAGCCGAAGCCCTACATCCGCATCGTGCCGCAGCCGAAATAATCCAACTGTCGTTCCGGGGCGGCCCGAAGGACCGAACCCGGAATCTCGAGATCCCGGGTCTGGTCCTTCGGACCATCCCGGGATGACGAGGTTGGATCAGGCCGCGTTCACGCGGTCGAGGAATCTGTCGACCTCAGCCTTCAGATGCAGGCTCTCGCCCGACAGGGCCTGTGCGGAGACGAACATCCGGCTCGAGGTCTCGCCGGTCTCGCTGGCGCCCTCGGCGGCGTGACGGACGTTGACGGCGACATCGGCGGTGCCCGACACCGCGGCGCGAACGCTGGCCACGATGTTATGGGTCGCGCTCTTCTGCTGCTCGACCGCAGCCGAGATCGAGCCCGCGATGCCGCTGATGCGTTCGATGGTCTGGCTGATCGCCTTGATGGCGGCGACCGATTCCTCGGTCGCGAGTTGCATGCTCTCGATCTGGCTCGAGATCTCGTCGGTCGCCTTGGCCGTCTGGCCGGCGAGCGTCTTGACCTCCTGGGCCACCACCGCGAAGCC
>NZ_JALBGZ010000320.1:0-7022 GCF_023006515.1 Bradyrhizobium sp. PRIMUS42 | reverse complement strand
GTCTGCCGCGTGCGGAGGGGCATCGCCGCGGCGTCGAGGCTCTGCGCCGCGTCGTGCGTGCCTCGCACGAGCTCGGCATCCGCTATCTCACCATCTTCTCCTTCTCTTCGGAGAACTGGTCGCGCCCGGCGAGCGAGATCGGCGATCTCTTCGGTCTGCTCCGCCGCTTCATCCGCAACGACCTGGCGAGCCTGCATCGTGACGGCGTCAAGGTCCGCATCATCGGCGAGCGCGAAGGGCTGGAGGGCGACATCTGCGCGCTTTTGAACGAGGCCGAAGAGCTGACACGCGACAACACGCGCCTCACGCTCGTCGTCGCCTTCAACTACGGCTCGCGGCAGGAGATCGCGAAGGCGGCGCAGAAGCTCGCCCGTGAGGTCGCGGAGGGGAGGCGCGATCCTGATTCGATCGACGCCGAGACGCTCGGCGCGCATCTCGATGCGCCTGATATTCCGGATCCCGACCTCATCATCCGCACCAGCGGCGAGCAGCGCCTGTCCAATTTCCTGATGTGGCAGGCCGCCTACAGCGAGCTCGTGTTCGTGCCGATCCACTGGCCCGATTTCGACAAGGCGGCTCTGGAAAGCGCGATCGCCGAATTCGCCAGGCGCGAGCGCCGTTTCGGCGGTCTGGTCGCGAAAACCGCCTCGTGAGCGAACAAGACGCCGCACCGGCGGGCGCCAAGCCTGCCCCGAGCAATCTCGTGATGCGAGTCCTCGCAGCGCTGGTGCTGGCGCCGCTGACCATTGCGATCGCTTATGCCGGCGGCTGGCTCTGGGTGTTGCTCGTCACTCTTGTCTCGATCGGACTATTCGCAGAATGGCTGACGGTGGTGGGCGCGGGATCGGCCGCGCTGACCGGGGCAGGGACGGTGGTCATCGCGATGATGGGGGCCGCTGTCGCTTTTGGCGGGCTCAAGACCTCCGTCATCGTCGGCCTCATCGGCGGTGCGATCGTGACGCTGATGGCGCGCGGCAAATTCATTTGGGCCGCGACCGGGTTCGCGTATGCGGCGGCGGCGCTACTCGCCTCGATCCTGCTCCGGAAGGATCTCGTCAACGGCTTCTCGGCATTGATGTTCGTGCTGCTGGTGGTGTGGGCGACCGATATTGGCGGCTATTTCGCCGGCCGCAGCATCGGCGGACCGAAGCTCTGGCCGCGCGTGAGCCCCAAGAAGACCTGGGCGGGCGCGATCGGCGGCTTTGTTGCAAGCCTCCTGGTTGCGGTCGGCTTTGCGGCTTGCGGGCTCGGAAAGATGGCGCCATTGCTGCTCGTCAGCGCCATCCTCTCGGTGGTGTCGGCGCTCGGCGATCTGTTCGAATCCGCAGTGAAGCGGCGCTTCGGCGTCAAGGATTCCAGTCACTTAATTCCCGGCCATGGCGGGCTTATGGACCGCCTGGACGGCTTTGTCGCCGCCATCCTGGCGGCATGGATTATCGGCTTTCTCCGCCATGGTGTGCATAGCGCCGGAAGCGGTCTTATGGTTTGGTGAGGATATGAGCGCGGTCCCATTGCGTAATAACAGGCTTGCTGCGTCCGACGTCCGCAGCGTCACGGTTCTCGGCGCCACCGGCTCGATCGGCGACAGCACGATGGATCTGCTGCGCGCCTCGCCCGAGCGTTATCGCGTCGAGGCCTTAACGGCGAACAGCAATGTCGAAGCGCTGGCGAAGCTCGCGAAGGAATTTTCCGCGCGCTACGTCGCAATCGCCGACACCTCCAAGCTCGCCGAGCTCAAGTCCGCGCTCGCGGGAACGAGCACGGAATGCGGCGCCGGTGAAAGCGCGGTGATCGAAGCCGGCGCGCGTCCGGCCGATTGGGTGATGGCGGCCGTGAGCGGCGCCGCCGGATTGAAGCCGGCACTGGCAGCGGTCGATCGCGGCGCGCATGTGGCGCTGGCCAACAAGGAATGTCTGGTCTGCGCCGGTGATTTCTTCATGCAGCGTGCGGCCAAGGCGGGGGCCTGCATCCTGCCGGCCGATTCCGAGCACAATGCGCTGTTCCAGGCGCTCGCTTCAGGCAATCGCGATGAGCTCGTCCGCGTCATCATCACGGCCTCGGGCGGCCCGTTCCGGACCTGGAAGCCGGCGGATATCGAGCAGGCGACCCTCGCACAGGCCCTGAAGCATCCGAACTGGAGCATGGGCCAGAAGATCACGATCGATTCCGCCTCGATGATGAACAAGGGGCTCGAGGTGATCGAGGCGTCCTATCTGTTCGCGCTCACGCCCGACGAGATCGACGTCCTCGTTCATCCGCAGTCGATCATCCACGGCATGGTCGAGTTTTCCGACTGCTCGGTGGTGGCCCAGCTCGGCGCGCCCGACATGCGCACCCCGATCGCGCACTGCCTCGGCTGGCCCGATCGCATCAAGGGGCCGGCGGCCAAGCTGGACCTCGCCAAGATCGGCCAGCTGACCTTCGAGGCGCCCGATTTCGAGCGCTTCCCCGGGCTTCGGCTGGCTTTCGATTCGCTCCGGACCGGGAAGGGCGCGACCACCGTCTACAACGCGGCCAACGAGGTTGCGGTCGCCGCGTTCATCGCCGGCAAGATCCGGTTCGGCGCGATTGCCCGGCTGGTTGAGGCGACCCTGGACGACTGGGTCCGCAGCGGGAACCAGGCGCCCCTGACGTCCGCCGACGATGCAATCTCTGTTGACCATGTTGCTCGAAATAGGGCTGCCGCCCTATTGCCTCAAATTGCCTTAAAGGCATCCTAGATGGTTCGCGGCCAGGGCCTTGCGGCGCTGGATGAGGGAATTCGATGATCGACTTTTTTGTCCATAGTTTCAATACGTTGAGCCATGGGCTCCTCGGCTACGCGGTTCCCTTCCTGTTCGTCCTGACCATCGTCGTGTTCTTCCATGAGCTCGGCCACTTTCTGGTCGCGCGATGGGCGGGCGTTCGCGTGCTGACTTTTTCGCTCGGTTTCGGACCTGAGCTGGTCGGTTTCAATGACCGCCACGGCACCCGCTGGAAGATCTCGGCAATCCCGCTCGGCGGCTACGTCAAGTTCTTCGGCGACGAAAGCGAGGCCTCGACCCCGTCGGCCCAGACGCTTGCGGCCATGACGACCGAGGAACGCGCCGGCAGCTTCCACCACAAGAAGGTGGGGCCGCGTGCCGCGATCGTCGCGGCCGGCCCGATCGCCAATTTCATCCTGGGCGCGCTGATCTTCGCGGGCATGGCGCTCTACTACGGCAAGCCCAGCACGATCGCGCGCGTTGACGGCGTCGTCGCCGACGGCGCCGCCGCGGCGGCCGGCTTCAAGATCGGGGACGTCGTCGTCCAGATCGACGGAAAGCCGATCGAGAGCTTTGCCGATATGCAGCGAATCGTTGCGATGAATGCAGGTTCGGCCCTTGCCTTCCAGGTGAAGCGGGACGGGACCATCGTCTCGCTGACCGCAACGCCCGCGCTGCTCGAGCGCAAGGATCCGTTCGGCAACAGCCACCGTCTCGGTGTGCTCGGCGTCGAGCACAAATCGCAGGCCGGCGAGGCCTCGACCGCGCCGGTGGGCGTCGGCGAGGCGCTCAAGATCGGGGTCGAGCAGGTCTGGTTCATCATCACCAGCACCTTCAAGTTCCTGGGCTCGCTGTTCGTCGGAAACGGCAATCCCAACGAAGTCAGCGGCGTCCTGGGAATCGCGAAGATGTCGGGGCAGGCGGCCAGCGCCGGGTTCCAGTTCGTGATCAACCTGTGCGCGGTGCTGTCGGTGTCGATCGGCCTGTTGAACCTGTTCCCGATCCCGCTGCTCGATGGCGGCCACCTTATGTTCTACGCGGCCGAAGTGGTCCGCGGCCGGCCCTTGTCCGAGCGGACTCAGGAGATGGGGTTCCGAATCGGGCTGGGCTTGGTGCTGATGTTGATGGTGTTTGCGACCTACAACGACATCCTGCGGATGGCGGCATCTTGATGGAGGCTTTTTTGTGGCGTTGCTGTTGAGCAACGTCTTGGAATGAAATTGAAATCACGACGCTTTCGGCCGTTTGCGGCGTCGGCGAAATTGGCTACAAGCGGCCTCGACTTGGGGAATCTCCAGACCGGCGTTGGGGTTGGGTCTGGCTCGGAATGATAAGGGCGCGTTGCGCGATGAAGTTTGGACTGCGACTCCGGGGTGGCTTGCTCGCAACCCTGATCATGTTCGGCGCGCCGGTGGTTGCCCCGGTCGGGGCTGTTTTGGTGTCTTCGTCTGCGCTCGCTCAGACCGTTCAGTCGATTTCCGTCGAAGGAAATCGCCGCGTCGAGGTGGAGACGATCCGCTCCTATTTCAAGCCGGGTCCGGGCGGTCGCCTGGATCAAGGCGCCGTCGATGACGGCCTCAAGGCGTTGATCGAAACCGGCCTGTTCCAGGACGTCAGGATCAACCGCGGCGCCGGCGGCCAGATCATCGTCTCGGTGGTCGAAAACCCGGTCATCGGCCGGGTCGCCTTCGAGGGTAACAAGAAGATCAAGGACGAGCAGCTCACCACTGAGGTCCAGTCCAAGGCGCGTGGCACCTTCTCCCGCGCCATGGTGCAGTCCGACACGCTGCGAATCGCCGAAATCTATCGCCGGTCCGGCCGCTACGACGTGCGCGTCACGCCCGAGATCATCGAGCAGCCGAACAACCGCGTCGACCTCATCTTTACGGTCGAGGAGGGCGCCAAGACCGGCGTCAAGTCGATCGAGTTCGTCGGCAACGTCGCGTTCTCGTCCTACCGCCTCAGGGACGTCATCAAGACGCGTGAATCGAACCTGCTGAGCTTCCTCGCCAGTGGTGACATCTACGATCCCGACCGCGTCGAAGCCGACCGCGACCTGATCCGCCGCTTCTATCTCAAGAACGGTTTCGCCGACGTCCAGGTGGTGGCTGCGCTCACCGAATACGATCCGGAGAAGAAGGGCTTCAACGTCACCTTCAAGATCGAGGAAGGATCCCAGTACCGCGTCGGCGCGATCGACTTCCGCTCCAGCATTCCGAACTTCGATCCCTCGTCGATGCGCGGTTATTCGCGCGTCAATGTCGGCTCGCTCTACAATGTCGAGTCGGTCGAGAAGTCGGTCGAGGAGATGCAGATCGAGGCCTCGCGCCGCGGCTATGCCTTCGCCGTGGTCCGGCCCGGCGGCGACCGCAACTTCGAGGCGCACACCGTCTCCGTCGTGTTCAACATCGACGAGGGCCCGCGCACCTATATCGAGCGCATCAACCTGCGCGGCAACACGCGCACCCGCGACTACGTGATCCGCCGCGAGTTCGACATCTCGGAAGGAGATGCCTACAACCGCGCCCTGGTCGACCGTGCCGAGCGGCGCCTGAAGAACCTCGACTATTTCAAGAGCGTGAAGATCACGACGGAGCCGGGCTCGTCGAGCGACCGCGTGGTTCTGATCGTCGACATGGAAGAGAAATCGACCGGCGACTTCTCGATCTCGGGCGGTTATTCCACCACCGACGGCGCGCTGGCCGAAGTCTCGATCTCCGAGCGCAATCTGCTCGGCCGCGGCCTGTTCGCCAAGGCGTCGGTGACCTATGGTCAGTATGCCCGCGGCTACTCGCTGTCGTTCGTCGAGCCGTATCTGCTCGACTACCGCGTCGCGCTCGGCCTCGACCTCTATCAGCGCCAGCAGCTGTCCAACAGCTACATCTCCTACGGCACCAAGACGCTTGGCTTCTCGCCGCGCCTCGGCTTCTCCCTGCGTGAAGATCTGGCGCTGCAGCTGCGCTATTCGATCTACCAGCAGGAAATCACGCTGCCGTACTACCTGGCGAACTGTAACAACAATCTGGGTACGTCGGCGTTCAATCCGAGCCCGGCCTTCGTCAATGCCAATGGCGGCGTTCCGGATCTCAGCTCGACCAACGGCCTCGGCTGCTACAGCGACGGCGAAGCCTCGCTGCCGGTGCGCAGGGAGCTTGCCAACGGCAAGACCCTGACCTCGGCGCTCGGCTACACGCTGACCTACAACACGCTGGACAACAACAAGAACCCCACCGACGGTCTGCTCGTCGACTTCCGTCAGGATTTCGCCGGCGTCGGCGGCGACGTCTCCTACCTGAAGTCGGTCATCGATGCGAAGTACTACACTCCGCTGGTGTCGGACATCGTCGGCCTCGTCCGCCTGCAGAGCGGCATGCTGAACAAGATCGGCAGCGATCTGCGCATGCTCGATCACTTCCAGATGGGTTCGAACCTCGTCCGCGGCTTTGCCCCGAACGGCATCGGCCCGCGCGATTTGAACCCCTTCGGTACGCAGGACGCCCTCGGCGGCACCAAGTACTGGGGCGCATCGGTCGAACTGCAGATGCCGTTCTGGTTCCTGCCGAAGGAAGTGGGTCTGAAGGGTGCGGTTTATGCCGATGCCGGCGGCCTCTACGACTATAAGGGACCGACCAGCTGGACCACGACCAACGAAGTCAATGTGCCGGGCTGCATCCCCTCGAGCATCAATCCGACGTCTGCGGGCACCTGTACCGGCCTCGTGTATGACGACAGCAAGGTCGTCCGCTCGTCGGTTGGTGTCGGCCTGATCTGGCAGTCGCCGTTCGGTCCGCTGCGCTTCGATTACGCCGTGCCGCTCAGCAAGGGCAAGTACGACCGCGTCCAGGAGTTCCGGTTCGGCGGCGGCACCACGTTCTAATTCGATCAGCACGGCACGATCCGGATCACCGGAGCCAGTTTCCGAAAGGGATCGTGCCATTCCAAGAGATGGGGCATGATGCGGCCTGACCGCTTCATGCCGAAGCCGGACCGCGACGGGGTGGAATGGCGCAGCCGATCTTCTTCACAAAGCCGCCTGCCTCAGCACTGGCTGACATTGCCGCGCTGACCAAGGCGGAGCTGGTCGATCCCGGCAGGGGCGGCCAAATCATCATGGGCCTTGCTTCGCTCGACGAAGCGGGCCCGATGCATTTGGCGTTCTTCGACAACCTGAAATACGCCGACGAACTCAAGGCGACCAAGGCCGGCGCGTGCCTGGTGAGCCCGCGCTTCGAAGCCCAGGTGCCCGCGCATGTGGCGGTGCTGCGGGTGGCGCAGCCG
>NZ_JALBGZ010000031.1:0-23486 GCF_023006515.1 Bradyrhizobium sp. PRIMUS42 | reverse complement strand
TCAAGGACGTGCCGGGCGTGATCGACACCGCCGTGTTCGCGATCCCCGCGAAGTTCGTGGCGGCAGCGCTGACCGAATGCGGCGAGAAGAAAATCCCGGGCGCGGTGCTGAGCCTGTGGGGCGTGATCGCCGTGATCGGCGTCGTGATCTATGTCGGCGCCCATCTGCCACCGATCCAGTCCCTGGAGATTCCCAAACGCCCGCCGACGATCCAGATCGTCGGCATCGACGGCAGCATGCTGGCGCAGCGCGGCGAGATGGCCGGCGCCAATGTCGCGCTGCAGGACTTGCCGCCTTATTTGCCGAAGGCGTTCATCGCCATCGAGGACCGCCGCTTCTATTCGCATTTCGGCATCGATCCCGTCGGCGTCCTGCGTGCCCTCGTCACCAACGTGCTCCATCGCGGCGTCTCGCAGGGCGGCTCGACACTGACGCAGCAGCTCGCCAAGAACCTGTTCCTGACCCAGGAGCGCACCATGCAGCGCAAGCTGCAGGAGGCGGAGCTCGCGATCTGGCTGGAGCGCAAGCATTCCAAGAACGAGATTTTGGAACTTTACCTGAACCGCGTCTATTTCGGCTCGGGCGCCTATGGCGTCGAGGCGGCGGCGCAGAAATATTTCGGCAAGTCGGCCAAGAACGTCACGGTCGCCGAAGCGGCAATGCTCGCCGGCCTCGTCAAGTCGCCCTCGCGGCTCGCACCGAACCGCAATCCTGAAGGCGCAGAAGCGCGCGCGCAAATCGTGCTCGCGGCGATGGCTGATGCGAAGTTCATCACCGAAGCGCAGGCGAAGGCCTCGATCGGCCAACCCTCCTACAATGTGAAGCCGGCCGGTGCCGGCACGGTCAACTACGTCGCCGACTGGATCGGCGAGGTGCTGGACGATCTGGTCGGCCAGATCGACGAGAGCATCAAGGTCGAGACCACGATCGATCCGAAGCTGCAGAGCGTGGCGGAAGCCGCCATCATCGACGAGCTCGCAGCCAAGAGCGTCAAGTTCAACGTCAGCCAGGGCGCGCTGGTGGCGATGACGCCTGATGGCGCCGTGCGCGCCATGGTGGGCGGGCGGAACTATTCCGAGAGCCAGTACAATCGCGCGGTCACGGCCAAGCGCCAGCCCGGCTCCTCGTTCAAGCCGTTCGTGTACCTCACCGCGCTCGAACAGGGTCTGACGCCTGACACGATGCGCCAGGACGCGCCGATCGAGGTCAAGGGCTGGAGGCCCGAGAACTACACCCACGAATATTTCGGCGCGGTGACGCTGACGCAGGCGCTGGCGATGTCGCTCAACACCGTCGCCATCCGCCTCGGCCTCGAGGTCGGGCCGAAGAACGTCGTGCGTACCGCGCACCGGCTCGGCATCTCCTCGAAGCTCGAGCCGAACGCCTCGATCGCGCTCGGCACCTCCGAGGTCTCCGTGGTCGAATTGGTCGGCGCCTATGCGCCCTTCGCCAATGGCGGCTTCGGGGTGGCGCCGCATGTCGTGACGCGGATCAGGACGCTCAGCGGCAAGCTGCTCTACATGCGCCAGCCTGAGGAACGCAATCAGGTCATCGACCCCCGCTATGTCGGCATGATGAACACGATGATGCGGGAAACGCTGATATCAGGCACCGCCAAGAAGGCGGAGATCCCGGGCTGGCCGGCGGCCGGCAAGACCGGCACCAGCCAGGATTATCGCGACGCCTGGTTCATCGGCTACACTGCCAACCTCGTCACCGGTGTCTGGCTCGGCAATGACGACAACTCGCCGACCAAGAAGGCCACCGGCGGCGGCCTGCCGGTGGAAGTCTGGACGCGCTTCATGAAGACCGCGCATGAGGGTGTGCCGGTGGCGGCGTTGCCGAGCGCACCAGGTGGCTGGGGCCTGTCGAACCTGGCGCAGGCAGCTTCGCAGGTGTCGTCACCGACAGTGGCCGCGCCCGTTCCAGCATCGGCCAACAATGGCGGCTATCGCCCGCCGCCGACGCGAGCCAATGCGCGGCCGGAAGCAGCGGCGGGGCTGGATGGCTGGCTGATGGACCGGCTGTTTGGCGGGAATCGCTAGGCTTTGCCTGAGGTCCCCGTGGCCTCAAAACAAAAACTGCGAAAACAACCCCATGCACAGTAGCCGAGGATAACGAAATCAACGGCTTGCGTGAGCGGCACAGATGACTGAAGCGCGCTGCGCTGTCATTCCCCGCGACCCGGCTACGCCAAGGTTTCGCCGAGGTTTCAGTCTTGGGCGCGCCGAAGCTTTAGCGCAGGCGGCAGGCGGGGAATCCAGAACGCCGCAGCCCATCGATTCAATCACTACGGCCTCTGGAATACTGGATCGCCCGCTCCAGTGCGCAAGAGCGCACAAGGCGGGCGATGACACCTTCAAGACGTTGGCAGCGAGAGCCTAATCCTCGGCCCCGTAGCGGTGCAGATCATTGCCATACGTGTCGAGCCACTTCTTGGCGCGTTCCATCGACGGACACACCTTGCCGCAGACGCGCCAGAACCGCGCCGAGTGGTTCATCTCGACGAGATGGGCGACTTCGTGCGCGGCGAGGTAGTCGAGCACGAAGGCCGGCGCGAGGATCAGGCGCCAGGAGAACGACAGCGAGCCGGCCGAGGTGCAAGAACCCCAGCGGCTGGACTGATCGCGGATCGAGAGGCGCTTGACCCTGACACCGAGCTCGGCGGCGTAGGCTTCCGCTGAACGCTGCAGGTCGCGGCGCGCCTCGCGCTTGAGGAAGTCACCGACGCGGCGATCGACATGTTCGAGCCCGCCGGCGACGCACAGAATGCGTTCGCCGCTATCGCGCACCTCGGTCCACACCGTGCCGCGCGTGCCGGCGCGATGAACGATGCGATGTGGCGTGCCGCGGAGCGGTATCACCGTGCCGGGCTGGAACGGCGCGGCCTTCGGCAAGCGACCGAGACGCGCGGCAATCCACGCACCGTGACGCTGCGCGAAGTCTTTTGCTTCGGCGAGCGTGCCGCGCGGCGGCATCGTGAGGATGGCTTCGCGGTCGCTCGGATGAATTCTGAGCGTGTAGCGCCGCGCGCGTCTGTGCCGGCGCAATCGGATGGCAAAAAATTGCGATCCGTGGGTGATGACGAGGGTCTTCGGTTCGTGGGGCCGCCGATAGAGGAGTGCGCGAGTGGCCATGTCTGTCAGTCCGGGGGGCAGGAGGGCGCCCGGATTCTGCCATAACCGCCGCCAGGGAAAGCGCTCGGCGCAAAAACAAATCATTTGCCCAATATACAGCGGTCTGGCGTCCGGGAGACCCTACAGACTGGGGTTGGAACCGGCTTTTTTCGCCCTCGCTGGATGCATGCGACACCCCCAAGGGGTGAGGACAGACTCACTCCTATAAAACTACCTAAATACCGCGAATCTGGAGGGAACTTGCCCCTGCCGAAGTCTCCGGCAGGGGCTGAGATTTCGACGGGAAAGCCGAAATCGGGGATTATTCGGCCGCGAGAGCCTGCAATGAGCTCGGATTCGCAGCCGAGACCATGAAGTCGTGAATCCGCGGCACGATCTCCGACTTGAAGCGCGAACCGTTGAACACGCCGTAATGTCCGACGCCCTTCTGGACGTAATGAACGCGGCGATGATCGGGAATCGCGCTGCACAATGTGTGCGTTGCTTCGGTCTGGCCGAGACCGGAGATGTCGTCGTTCTCGCCTTCGACCGTCATCAACGCCACGCGCGTGACCTTGGAGGGATCGACGCGGGTTCCGCGATGGGTCATCTCGCCCTTCGGCAGCGAGTGCTTCACGAACACGGTGTCGACGGTCTGCAAATAATACTCGGCGGAGAGGTCCATCACCGCGAGATATTCGTCGTAGAAGTCGCGATGCTTGTCGACGAGGTCGCCGTCGCCCTTCACCAGATGGGCGAAGAGCTGCTTGTGGGCGTCCATGTGCCGGTCGAGGTTCATGCTGATGAAGCCGTTGAGCTGCAGGAAACCCGGATAGACGTCGCGCATCATGCCCGGATGCGGGAACGGCACCTTGGTGATGACGTGGTTGCGGAACCAGTCGATGCCGCGCTCCTGGGCGAGATTGTTCACCGCGGTCGGATTGCGGCGGGTGTCGATCGGGCCGCCCATCAGCGTCATCGAGGTCGGCACGAAGGGATCGCGCCGCGCTTCCATGACCGAGACGGCGGCGACGACAGGCACCGAGGGCTGACACACCGCCATGACATGGGTGTTGCCGCCGAGGACGTGCAGCATCTCGATGACGTAGTCGATGTAATCGTCGAGATCGAAGCGGCCGTCGCTGAGCGGCACCATGCGGGCGTCGGCCCAGTCGGTGATGTAGACCTCATGCGCGGGCAGGAACGCCTCGACCGTGCCGCGGAGCAGCGTCGCATAATGGCCGGACATCGGGGCGACGATCAGCACGCGCGGCTGCGGGCTGCGCAGGGGACGAGCGAACTTGCGATCGAAGTAGAGCAGCCGGCAGAACGGCTTTTCCCAGACCGAGCGGATCTCGATCGGGACGCGGATGCCGTTGACCTCGGTGTCGTTGAGACCCCATTCCGGCTTGCCGTAGCGGCGCGTGGTGCGCTCGAACAACTCGCAGGCCGCCGCGACCGACTTGCCGACCTCGGTGCGCGCCCACGGATTGAGCGGATTCTGAAACAGGAGCTTGGTTGCATCGGTGACGGCGCGTGCCGGATTGAGAGAGGCCTGTGCCATCTCGTACATCCAGTACATCGGCGTCGTCAGGACCGGACTGCCTTCTGCAGCCAGGGGCGGCGCGCCGCCAAACTCACCAATCGGCATAATCATATCCCTCTTCGCATCGCAACATACTGCCGAATGCGTAATATTGCGTCAATGCATGCTTACGTACATCTACGTGGTCTGAACGGATAAATGACCCTGAATCCACGGGAAAGTGAGGTTATTCACCGCTCGAAAGCAGCGAGCCATGCTTCCTGGCGCTGCGCAAAAGGGCAAGGAATGCCCCAAATGATACCACCAGCAGCACTGCATTGATGGCCAGCGCGCTCAACATCAGATCGGTCCTAACGGTTTGCTCGATCAAGAGCGCCCGCATACCCTCGAACACGTAAGTCGGCGGCAGCGCCCAGGCGACATGTTGCAGCCAGAGCGGCAGCACATTGACGGGATAGTAGACGCAGGCGAGCGGCAGGATCGCGAACATCAAGGTCCAGACGATGCTCTCGGCGCCGAGGCCGTTTCGCAGCACAAGCCCCGACACGAAGATGCCGACCGACCAGCTGGTGAAGATCAGATTGCAGAAGAACGCGATCAGCGGCAGGCCGAGCGCATAGACGTTGAAGTGAAACAGGAACAGCGCCAGCAGCGTCATCGGGACGATCCCGATCGCGAGCCGGATCAAGCTCATGACCATCAGCGACAGCAGAAACTCGATGGGCTTCAGCGGGCTCATCATGAGGTTGCCGATGTTGCGCGCCCACATCTCCTCCAGGAACGAGATGGAGAAGCCGAGCTGTCCGCGGAACAGGATGTCCCAGAGGATGACGGCGCCGATCAGCGTGCCGCCGGCGCGCGCAAAGAAATTGGCGTTCTCGGCGATGTAGAGCTGGAGGAAGCCCCAGGTGATGACCTGCAGCGCCGGCCAGTACAAGAGCTCGAGCAGCCGCGGCCAGGACGACATCAACAGATACCAATAGCGCAGGATCATCGCGCCGATGCGATGGACGGAGATGCCGCCGCGGAGGGAGATGTCGGTCATTGCGGCAGCCCGTAGCCCGGATGAGCGAAGCGACATCCGGGTCTTTGCTCGCAGCGTTCCCGGGTATCGCTACGCTCACCCGGGCTACGATAGCTCCCCCTCATCTTGCCGCCTCCTTCGCGCCGTTCACCCGGCCGCGCGCGACGTCCAGAAACACCTCCTCAAGCGTGGTGCGGTTGTAGCGCGCCATGATGGCTTCGGGCGTGTCGTCGTCCTCGATGCGGCCGCGCTTCATGATGATGACGCGGTCGCAGAGCCGCTCGACCTCGAGCATGTTGTGCGAAGCCAACAGGATGGTGGCGTTGTTCTCCTTGCGATAGCGCTCCAGATGCGCCCGCACCCAGTCGGCGGTGTCAGGATCGAGCGAGGCGGTCGGCTCGTCCAGGAGCAGCAGCTCGGGCCGGTTGATCAGCGCTTTCGCAAGCGCGACGCGGGTCTTCTGCCCGGCGGACAGCTTGCCGTTGGCACGGTCGATGAACTCGTTGAGATCGAGATCGTCGACGAGTTCGGCGATGCGGCCGGCGAGGTGCTTCACCGCATAGAGCTTGCCGAACACCGTCAGGTTTTGCCGCACCGTGAGCCGCATCGGCATGTCGACATAGGGGCTCTCGAAGTTCATCCGCCCCAGCACGGCCGCGCTCTCCTCGGGCATCCGATGGCCGAGCACCTGCACGCGGCCGGAGGTCGGCAGCACCAGGCCCATGATCATCGCGATGGTCGTGGTCTTGCCGGCGCCGTTGCCGCCGAGCAACCCGGTAATGCTGCCGCGCGGCAGCGAAAAGGAGATATCGTCGACGGCGCGGGTCTGCTTGTAGACCTTGACGAGATGATCGACCGTGATCGCCGCGGACGGGCTGCGCTCCGCGACAGTCGGCCGACTTGAAGCCTTGTCATTCTCGGTCATGCTGACCGTTCTTCTGCTATTGCGGCAGGGAGCGCAAGGCTTGTAATCCGGTGGTTCCGCGAGCCCAGCGTTTGTGAGCTTAGAAGGTACCGCCACATTGGCCGACATGACCGAACTTGCCGCCTCCAACTTCCGCCACGCGCAGCGGCATATCCGCCTGGACACGATCCTGCGGCTGCGCTGGCTCGCGGTGCTCGGCCAGCTCGCCGCGATCTTCATCGTGGCGCAGGGGCTGGAGTTCGATGTCGAGATCGTCCCCTGCGTCAGCATCATCGCCCTGTCGGCGGCGCTCAATCTGGGACTCCAGACCGCGGCCAATCCGATGCACCGGCTGGAGCCGATGCAGGCGGCCGGACTGCTCGCGCTGAACATCGTGGAACTGGCTGGCCTGTTGTTCTTCACCGGGGGCTTGCAGAACCCGTTCTCTTTCCTGTTCCTCGCGCCGGTGCTGATCTCGGCCACGGCGCTGCCGGCCCGCTTCACCTTCGGCCTCGGTCTTCTGGCTGTTGCCTGCGCCTCGATCCTGTTCTTCTTCCATTTTCCGCTGCCCTGGGATTCCGACGATCCACTGGTGCTGCCGCCGATCTATCTGGTCGGCGTCTGGCTGTCGATCGTGCTCGCGATCGGCGTCACCAGCCTCTACTCGTTCCAGGTCACCGAGGAGGCGCGCAAGCTCGCGGATGCGCTGGCCGCGACCGAGCTGGTGCTGACGCGCGAGCAGCATCTGACTCAGCTCGACGGGCTCGCAGCTGCAGCCGCGCACGAGCTCGGCACGCCGCTCGCCACGATCTTCCTGATCTCACGCGAGCTGGAAAAGACAGTCAAGGACGCAAGTTTTGCCGCCGATCTGAAAACCCTGCGCGAGCAGACCCAGCGCTGCCGCGACATCCTGAGCAAGATCACCCAGCTCTCCTCGACCGGCGCGCCGTTCGACCGCATGAAGGTGTCGGAGCTGATCGAGGAGGTGGTGGCCCCGCACCGCGATTTCGGCGTCGACATCAAGGTGCGGATCGCGGTCGCCGCCGTGGCCGAGCCGGTCGGCTCGCGCAATCCGGCGATCCTCTACGGTTTCGGCAACATCGTCGAGAACGCGGTGGATTTCGCTCGCACCACCGTCGAGGTGAACGCGTGGTGGAACAAGGATGATATCGAACTCGTGATCTCCGACGACGGCCCCGGCATTCCGCCCGATATCCTCAACAGGATCGGCGAGCCCTATCTGTCGCGGCGGCGCAGCCAGGATGATGGCAGCGGTGAACGGCGCGGCCTCGGATTGGGCGTGTTCATCGCGCGCACCTTGCTGGAACGTACCGGCGCCAAGGTCTCGTTTACCAACCGGACCTTTCCGGAACACGGCGCCGTGGTCCAGATCACGTGGCCCAGGCAGCGATTTGAGGCTATCGAGACCCTCGAAGAAGCAATAGGATAGGGCATGATCCGGAAAAGCGTTCAGCGGTTTTCCGACAGGATCATGCTGAAAACAAGAATCGCAGGCGCGATGACGAGTCATCGCGCTTGAGGCCGCGACCTTGCGTCGCACAACAGGGCCGATCGACTATCGGCGGTCTTGGCACCGCCCGGTTGCGAGGCCATATGTAGACGCGTTGGAGAGAGGAAAAAACCTTGAACGCCATCGCCGAACTGAACGAACAGACCGACCGCTCGCTGCTCATTGTGGAGGATGACAAGCCGTTCCTGGAGCGGTTGTCGCGCGCCATGGAAACGCGCGGCTTTGCGGTGACGTCATGCGATACCGTCTCGGACGGTCTTGCGCAGATCGGCAAGGCTGCGCCCGCATTCGCGGTGGTGGACTTGCGGCTCGGCGACGGCAACGGCCTCGACGTGGTCTCCGCGCTGAAGAAGAAGCGCCCGGACGCGCGCGCGATCGTGCTGACCGGATATGGCAACATTGCCACCGCCGTCACCGCGGTGAAGATGGGCGCGATCGATTATCTCTCCAAGCCCGCGGATGCCGACGACGTCGTCGCGGCGCTGCTGTCGACGAGCGCTGAGAAATCCGAGCTGCCGACCAACCCGATGTCGGCCGACCGCGTGCGCTGGGAGCACATCCAGCGCATCTACGAGATGTGCAACCGCAACGTCTCGGAGACGGCGCGCAGGCTGAACATGCATCGCAGGACGTTGCAGCGCATCCTCGCAAAGCGCGCGCCGCGGTAATTCGTTCCCCGCAATCAATCTCTCACCGTCACCCTGAGGTGCTCGTCTTGCGAAGCAAGGCGAGCCTCGAAGGGCGACGGCCCGGCTGCATAGAGGCCGCGCATCCTTCGAGGCGCGCAAGAGCGCGCACCTCAGGATGACGGGACATAGGTCTCGTCGGAAACAGGTCTCGTAGGGTGGGCAAAGCCGCAAAGCGCCGTGCCCACGATCTGTCTGCTTTGGATAGAGGTGGTGGGCACGCTTCGCTTTGCCCACCCTACGACACCAACGTTTGCGGCGCCGCTACTCCCAGAAATCCGCGTGGCCCTGCGGGTCGACCAGGCGGTTGATCCGCAAGGCTGCCGCCATCGCGAACCGCACCGTCATCTGCTTGCGCGTGGCGGCCGCGAGCTTGTGCTCGGGCGCTTCGCACTGCATGTGCGCGCCATAGGCGTCCGCGACGATCAGGCCGGTATCTTGCGGAAAGATCTCGCACGGCAGGTCCTGTGTGAAGGCGAAGAACAGCCGGTCGCAATGAGCGCGGTATTCGTGCCATTTCTGGTCGGCGCGCAGATCCTCCACCGACGACTTGATCTCCACGATCCAGATCTCGCCGCGCTCGTTCAGCGCCACGAGATCGGCGCGCCGGCCCGAGGGCAGCGGCAATTCGCTGATGCAGGAGAAGCCGAGCGAACGCAGCAGCCGGGACGTACCGCGCGCGATGGCGAGCGCCGTTTCCGATTGGCGACGATCGGGCGGCGGCACGAGGGTGATGCGGGCGGTGTTGTCCATGAGGAGAGGATAACCGATTCCGTTTGAGGCGGACACTGTCTCTCCACCCGTCATTCCGGGGCGCGCGAAGCGCGAGCCGGGAATCCATACCTACAGGCGCTGTTGTAGGGTGAGCAGGTCACTCCGAATCTCGCCAAACTACTCCCTGTGGCTGGGTCCCGGGCTCGCGCCAAGTGGCGCGCCCCGGGACGACGGCGCGTGTGTGGCGAGCGCGCGGGAACCTCCCCTCCTCCACGCACTTATCACGCAGCCGCCGCACCTCGGCGGAACCACCCGAGGCTATCGGCGCATGATCGACGATCTCTGGTACAAGAACGGCGTGATCTATTGCCTGTCCGTCGGCTCCTATATGGACGCCGACGGCGATGGCATCGGCGATTTCAAGGGCCTGCTCCGCCGGCTCGACTATTTGCACGGCCTCGGCATCACCACGATCTGGCTGATGCCGTTCCAGACTTCGCCCGGCCGCGACGACGGCTACGACATCGCGGACTATTACAGTGTCGATGCCCGCTACGGCACGCTCGGCGACTTCGTCGAGTTCGCCCATGGCTGCAAGCAGCGCGGCATCCGCATCATCATCGATCTCGTCGTCAACCACACCTCGGACCAGCATCACTGGTTCAAGGAGGCACGGCGCGACAAGGCCTCGCCCTATCGCGACTGGTATGTGTGGTCCGACAAGAAGCCCGCCAACGCCAACAAGGGCATGGTGTTTCCCGGCGTGCAGAAATCGACCTGGACGCGGGACAAGGAAGCGGGCGCGTACTACTTCCATCGCTTCTATGATTTCCAGCCTGACCTCAACACATCGAACCCGTACGTGCAGGCGGAAATCCTCAAGATCATGGGCTTTTGGATCCAGCTCGGCGTCTCCGGCTTCCGCATGGACGCGGTGCCCTTCGTGATCGCGACAAAGGGCGCGAAGGTGAAGAATCCGGTCGAGCAGTACGACATGCTGCGCGCGTTCCGCGAATTCCTGCAATGGCGGCAGGGCGACGCCATCATCCTCGCCGAGGCCAACGTGTTGCCCAAGACGGACATGGAATATTTTGGCCGCGACGCCGACCGCATGCACATGATGTTCAACTTCCACGTCAACCAGCATTTGTTCTATGCACTGGCCTCGGGCGACTCGCGACCGCTGGCGAAGGCGTTGAAGGCGACCAAGCCGCGGCCGGCCACGGCGCAATGGGGCCTGTTCCTGCGCAATCACGACGAGCTCGATCTCGGCCGCCTGACCAAGGCGCAGCGCGATGCCGTGTTCAAATCGTTCGGCCCCGACAAGGATATGCAGCTCTACGACCGCGGCATTCGCCGCCGCCTCGCGCCGATGCTGGGCGGCGACCGCAGGCGGCTCGAGCTCGCCTACAGCCTGATGTGCACGCTGCCGGGAACGCCGGTGATCCGCTATGGCGACGAGATCGCGATGGGCGACGACCTCTCGCTGCCCGAGCGCAACTGCGCGCGCACGCCGATGCAATGGTCGACCGAGCCGCATGGCGGCTTCACCAAGAGCGACAAGCCGGCCTGCCCCGTCATCGACAAGGGGCCTTACGGTTATCCGCACGTCAACGTCGCCAAACAGCGGCGCGATCCCAACTCCATGCTGAACTGGACCGAGCGCATCGTCCGCATGCGCAAGGAGGTGCCGGAGGTCGGCTGGGGCGATTTCACCATCGTCCCGACGCGCGATCCCGCCGTGTTCATCATGCGCTACGACTGGCGCAACAATTCCGTGCTGTTCGTGCACAATCTCGATGAAAAGCCGCGCGAGATCGCGTTCTCGGTGGGGCTATCAAGCGAGGCCGGCGCGCACCTGATCAACCTTCTCGCGGAGGACCACAGCCACGCCGACAAGCGCGGCCAGCACCGAATCGTGCTGGAGCCTTACGGGTATCGCTGGTACCGGGTCGGCGGGCTGGATTATCTGCTGAAGCGGAGCGATATCGACGAGGATACGGTGCGGGGGAATAAGCATCCGGGGTGAGTGAATGCCGTCGTCTGCCCCGCTGCTTCAACGATCGTCATTGCGAGCGCAGCGAAGCAATCCAGAGTCTTTCAGCGGAGGGAGTCTGGATTGCTTCGTCGCATCAGGGCAAAATTGCTACGCAATTTTGTCGCGAGCTCCTCGCAATGGCGGCGAAATGGCGATGGCCAGCCTTACGCTTTGTCCATCCAGGACGACAGCTAGGGTGGAGTAACGATCACCCCCTCATTGCCACGCAGATCCAGCACGCCTTCGATCCGCTCGCCCTCGCGATCCAGGTATGTCGACAGCAAAACCTCGCTGCCGAACCTTATCGCACTCGTCGTCACCGCGATCGGCTCGGCTCCGAGATTGAGCGCCACGATCACGGCCCTGCCTTCGGCTTCACGGCGATAGATCAGAAGATCGCCTTGCGCCGCGATCGGATGATAATTGCCCGCGACCAGCGGCGGACAGCTCTGCCGCAAGCCGATCAGGCGCTTGTAGAGGTTGAGGATCGAGCGCGCGTCGGCTTCGAGATTGACGACATTGTCGCGCACATAGTGCTCCGGCAGCGGCAGCCACGGCCGCGCCGCGGAGAATCCGCCGAATTGCGAGGAATCCCACTGCATCGGCGTGCGGCAGCCGTCGCGGCCGACGCCGATGCCGGGCACGTTCTTCTCGAAGGGATCTTGGACATCCTCCGGTGCGATGGCCGCCTGGTGCATGCCGATCTCATCCCCGTAGTAGAGAGTCGGCGTGCCGCGCAACGTCAGCAGCAACATCGCGGCGACCCGAGCCTGTTCCGACCCGACGCGGCTCGCAACACGCGGACGATCGTGGTTGCCGAGCACCCAGTTCGGCCACGCGCCGCGCGGCAGCGCCTTCTCGTAATCCTCGATGATGGTCTCGATCGAGCGCGCGCTCCAGAACGTCGAGAGCAGCGCGAAATTGAACGGCATCTGCGCGCCGGTGAGGTCGTTGCCGTAATAGGCCATGAGGCGATGCAGCGGCAGATAGACCTCGCCGATCAGCACGCGGGCTCCAAAGCCATCGGTAACGCGCCGCATCTCGGCAATAACGTCATGCACCTCCGGCTGATCGGTGGAATATTGCGTCATGATCCTTTCGTTCGGCGGCCGACCCTCGACATAGTGCGGATTTGGCGGATTGTCGCGGAATTCGGAATCCTTGATCAGGTGCCAGATCACGTCGACGCGAAAGCCGTCGACGCCTTTGTCGAGCCAGAACCGCATCACGTCATAGATCGCGTTGCGGACGTCCGGATTGCGCCAGTTCAGGTCCGGCTGCTGGGCCAGGAAGGCGTGATAGTAATATTGACCACTGGTCTCGTCGAACTGCCACGCGCTGCCGCCGAACTCGGACAGCCAGTTGTTGGGCACGCCACCGTCTGGCGCCGGATCGCGCCAGATGTACCAGTCGCGTTTTGGATTGTCGCGCGAGGCGCGGCTCTCGACGAACCACGGATGCTGATCGGAGGTGTGGTTCGGCACGAGGTCGAGGATCAACTTCAGGCCGTTGTCGTGGGCGGCAGCGATCAACGTATCGAAGTCTTCCATCGTGCCGAACAGCGGCTCGATGCCGGTATAGTCGGCGATGTCGTAACCGAAATCGGCCATTGGCGAGGGGAAGATCGGCGACAGCCAGATCGCATCGACCCCCAGCGATTTCACATAAGGCAGCCGCTGCAGGATGCCGGCGAGATCGCCGATGCCGTCACCGTTGGAGTCCTGAAACGAGCGCGGGTAGATCTGATAGAAGATGCCGTCGCGCCACCAGTTGCCATCGCTTTGAACCATACCGGAAGACCCCAAAATCCGTATCTTGCGCAGGAGGACGCGACAACGCGGCCTCGGTTCAAATTGGCAGGCCAATTGGGACCGCCGTGTGGCGGTTGTTCCCGGGCGCGGAGACGAATCTTTTGCTTGGCGGCATGGCAAAAATCGGCATTGTGGCGCCATGACCGAGCAAAACGACACCCAATCCAAGGCGGGCGCGATCATCGTTCCCGTGACGCTGTTCGAGCAGAACTGCACCATCATCTGGGACGAGCCCACCAAGAAGGCCGTGGTGATCGATCCCGGCGGGGACGTGCCGAAGATTCTGGACGCGATCAAGCAGACCGGGGTCACCGTCGAGAAGATCTGGTTGACCCACGGCCATATCGACCATGTCGGCGGCGCGGCCGACCTGCGCGATGCGCTGAGGGTGCCGATCGAGGGCCCGCATGAAGCGGACAAGTTCCTGCTCGACAACGTCGTCGAGAGCGGCGCGCGCTTCGGCATGACCGGCGTACGCAATTTTGCGCCGGACCGCTGGCTCGCCGAGGGCGACACCGTGTCGATCGGCGACCTCTCGTTCGAGATTTTCCACTGCCCCGGCCATTCGCCGGGCAGCGTGGTGTTCTTCAACAAGGAATTGCGTTTTGCCCATGTCGGTGACGTCTTGTTCGCCGGCTCGGTCGGGCGCACCGATTTGCCCGGCGGCAGTCACGCCACCTTGATCAACTCGATCCTGACAAAACTGCTGCCGCTCGGCGACGACGTCGGCTTCATCTGCGGCCATGGCGCCGGCTCGAGCATCGGCCAGGAGCGGATGACCAATCCGTTCATCACCGGCGAGACATAGGCGCTATTCGGCGGCCTCGGTGAGTGCCGCCGCTTCGCCGAGGTGACGCTCGCCCCATTCGCGAATGGCGGCGACGACCGGCACGAAGCTCTTGCCCTTGCGGGTCAGGCGATACTCGACTTTCGGCGGCACCTCGCCAAAATCCTTGCGGTCGATCAGGCCGCTCATCGTCAGCGCCTTCAGCTCGCGGCTGAGAACGCGCGGAGTGATCTCCGCGCTGCCAGTCGTGCCGCGCAACAATCCGCTGCGGATCTCGCCATAGCGGCGCGGGCCGTCCTTGAGGTCCCAGATGATGCGCAGCTTGTACTTGCCGCTGATCATCTTCTGAAAGGCCGCGACCGGACAGGTTCGCGCCGGCATTGCCTTTGCCATGTCGTCTCCTCCATGCGCATCCAGCTGCAATGAGGATAGGAGCGACGTCGAAAAAGTCCATACTATCAATTTTGTCCATACTTGCGGGATCGTCCGCAAGCCGCAGATGATGACGCACACGACGAACAGGGAGCGTCACATGAAGCACTTCATGATCCGATATGAATTCAAGGACGGCGTCACAGAGGCCTGGCACCAGGAGATCGCCCGCTTCATCAAGGCGATCGACAGCGATCCAGAGCTAAAAGGACGGATCGGCTATCGCGTGCTGAAAAATCGCGACGACGGCCACTACTTCCATCTCGCCAGCGTCGCCGACGAGGATGCGCAGAAGACGCTGCAGTCGCGCGACTTCTTCAAGACCTATTCGGCGATGACGCGGCAAGTCTCCGGCGGCGAGGTGACGGCAACGCCGATCGAGTTGATCGACCAGACGGCGTAGCCGCAAACTCAGCTGTCGTCCCTGCGAACGCACTGCGTTCGCAGGAACGACGGCGAGACTACTTCATCAATCCCGCCGCGGTCAGCGCGCGCGTGATGATCTGGCCGAGATCGAAGCCACGGGCCTCCTCGCGCTTCGGCTCGGCCGGCTGTTCGGCGACCGCCGCGCGGATCGAGCGGGCGAGATGCGGCGCGGGCGAGAGCGCCTGCTTTGTTGCAGGCTTGGTTGCGGACTTGGCTTCCGCCTTCGCAGCGTCTGCGATCCAGTCGGTGAGGCCGAAGAATTTTGCGATGTGATAGGACGAGGAGATACCGGCCTCGATCAGGAAGGCGCCTTCGACACCATAGCGCTGATCGTTGTCGGCGAGCCCAAGCGGCGTGCCGTGCGCCATGTCGGTGATGGCGTAGAATTCGACCAGCGTCTCGCCGTCCTTGTTCCACCAGGCCTGGCGCGGATAGCCGTCGACATTGGTCTCCGCCATCGGCGCTTCCGGGAGATCATGCAGATCGAGCCACTGCTTGACGATCTCGTTGGCGTTGCCGGGATTGACGGTGCGATCGGCGCTGCCGTGCCACACCGAGATTTTCGGCCAGGGACCGCGATAATCGGAGGCGTTGCGCACGAGATCGCCGAGCTCGCGCGTTGGACGCACCGGGGAGTGAAACATGCCGTCCAACGCTTCGCGCAGATTCGAGGCGATGCCATAGGGCAATCCGGCAATGATCGCGCCGGCCGCGAAGACTTCCGGATAGGTCGCGAGCATCACCGATGTCATGCCGCCGCCGGCGGACAGACCGGTGATGAAGACGCACTTGGGATCGATGCGATGCGCCTTGACCATGTACGCGATCATCTCGCGGATCGAATGCGCCTCGCCGCTGCCCCGCGCCGTGTCTTCCGGATTGAACCAGTTGAAGCAGGTATTGCCGTTATTGATGCGCTGCTGCTCCGGCATCAACAGCGCGAAACCATAGTGCTTCGCGAGCGTCGACCAGCCCGCACCGAGATCGTAAGCCCCGGCCGTCTGCCCGCAGCCATGCAGCACGACGACCAGCGCGCGCGGCTTCTGCAACTGCGTCGGCACGAACGCGAACATGCGCAAGGCTCCGGGATTGTCGCCGAATCCCGTGATCTCTTCCAATGGACTGGACGCATCAGCGCTGCGACCGAGCTCGGCAAAGCGCAGACCGTCCAACCTGGGCAGACGTCTCAACAAATCGACATTTTTCGCTAACGACACGGCAAATTCCTGGTGGGCGACGTTCAACGTCCAGCCAAACCAGATAGTTGCTGCATTGCAAAATAAAAAGGCCGTGCGCTGCCAATCCTACGAAATCGTAGGGATTTCCCGGGGATCCGCAGGCATTAACCACCAAATGCCTCAACTTCGTGCAGAGGCGCGGCGCATCCACGTCAGGAATGCGACGCAGGCCATGATTAACGTCACAAACAGCGCAAGCGAAACGAGAAATCCTGCGCGCGCTGATTGCAAGGCTTCGACGGCGAAGAACACCGCGCCGATTGCGGCCACTCCGGCCGCATTTCCGATCTGCGCCGTGGTGCCGTACATCCCGGAGGCCGAGCCTGCGGCGACGGGCTTCACACTTGACAGCACCGCGCCGGAGAGTGGCGCCATCACCAATCCCTGACCGTAACCGAAGATGATCATGGTGAGCGCGAGCAGGAGCGGCGACGGCGCATCGATCAAAAGCGCGACGAGCGCGAGCGCGGCGAGGCCTGCGATCTGAAGCGCGCAGCCTTCGATCAAGACCTTGGTGCCGCGATGGCGCGCCCGCGCACCGCTGTGACGTGACGCCACGACGAAAGCGAGCGCGAGCGGAATGAAGGCCACGCCGGCTGAAAGCGGCGGGATCTCGAGCCCACGCTGCATGAAAAGCGTCATCACCAGATAGAAGGAGAGATTGGCAAAGAAGAAAAAGAAGGCAGCGCCAAGCCCGCGCAGGAAGGCGGCGTCCGCCAGCAGCGTCAGGTCGATCAGCGGCATTCCGCCGGCGCGCGCGACAGCATGCTCCAGCTTCAGGAACGCGGCCAGGATGACGCCGCCGGCTGCCATCACGGCCCACAGCCAGGGCGCCCAGCCGACATCGTGACCGAACAGCAGCGGGCCGATCAGGAAAAGCAGCCCCGCGAACAGGACCATGCTGCCTTTGATGTCGAGCCTTGTACCTGATCGCCGCGACGCCGACGGCATGATGCGCCAGGCCGCAGCCGCAATGACGAGGCCGCAGGGCACGTTGATGAAGAACACCGAACGCCAGCCGGTGCCGGCAAGATCAGCCGTGATCAGCAGACCACCGAGCAGGAAGCCCGCGGCGCCTGCCAACCCCAGCACGATGCCGTAGATGGCGAAGGCGCGGCTGCGCGTCTCATCGGCGAACAACAGATGCAGCGTCGCCAGCACCTGGGGCACCATCAACGCGGCGGTCGCCCCCTGCGCCAGCCGGGCGATGATCAGCTCCGCGCCGGATTGCGCGAGACCGCACCACAGTGACGTCAGGGTGAAACCGAGCACACCGGCCAGGAACACATTTCTGGTGCCGTGAATGTCACCGAGCCGGCCACCGGTGACGACCAGCGTGGCATAGGCGATCAGATAGATCGCGATCACGGATTCGATCTGCGCCGGCGAGGCCTTCAGCTCGACCGCGATGGTGGGAATGGCGACGTTGACCACGAAGGCATCGACGCCGAACATGAACTGGGCGGCGACGACGATCGCCAGCACCCACCAGCGGCGGGAGGAATCGATTTGTCGTGTGACGATCTGATGCATCTGCGCATGACTCTGGAACCTCGTTATTCCCAGGATTTCAGATCTCATGCGGTGCCGCGATTACCTCGCAGGTAGGAGGCCACGCATGCCTGCATTCCGCAACACGGGACACCGCACGATTGCGTTCGTGCCGTCAGGCACGTAGCCTCACCGTCTCAACGAACAGAAAAATCAAAGCCGGAGAGAACGCCATGGCGCGCCTGAAGTTCGGAGCCTTTCTTGCCCCGCATCACCCGATCGGGGAGCATCCGATGCTGCAGTTCCGGCGCGATCTCGACCTGGTCGAGCAGCTCGACGCGCTCGGTTATGACGAGTTCTGGTGCGGCGAGCATCACTCCTCCGGCTGGGAGATGATCGCCTCGCCCGAGATGTTCCTGGCTGCCGCCGGCGAGCGCACCAAGCGGATCAAGCTCGGCACCGGCGTGGTGTCGCTGCCCTATCATCATCCCTACAACGTCGCCCAGCGCATGGTGCAGCTCGACCACATGACCGGCGGACGCGCCATCTTCGGCTCCGGCCCCGGCGCGCTCGCCTCCGACGCACACACGCTCGGCATCGACCCGATGACGCAGCGCGACCGCCAGGACGAGGCCATCGGCATCATCCGCCGGCTCTTCAACGGCGAGCGTGTCACCGCCAAGAGCGATTGGTTCACCATGAACGATGCCGCACTGCAGATCCTGCCGCTGCAGGAGGAGATGCCGTTCGTCGTCGCCTCGCAGATCTCGCCCTCCGGCATGACGCTCGCCGGCAAATACGGCATCGGCATCATCTCGCTGGGCTCGATGACGACGCAGGGGCTGATGTCGCTGCAGCAGCAATGGCAGTTTGCCGAGGACGCCGCCAGGAAGCACGGCACCACGGTGAGCCGCGCCGACTGGCGCGTGCTGCTGACCTTTCACATCGCCGAGACCCGCGAGCAGGCGCGCAAGGAAGCCGGCGCCGGGCTGATGCGTTGGCACAACGAGTATAATGTCGGGACGCTGCAGCGGCCGGGCCTGACGGCATTCTCCTCGCCCGACGAGGCCGTGGACAAGACGGCCTTCGTCGAGGGCGCGGCATCCACCATCGGTACGCCCGACGACCTCGTCAAAACCATCAAGAACGTGATGCAGGTGTCCGGCGGCGTCGGCGCCGTCATCGGTTTCGTGCACGACTGGGCCAATCCGGAAAATACGCGCCGAAGCTGGGACATGGTGGCGCGCTATGTCGTGCCCGAGATCAACGGCTACATCGATTCCTTACGCAGGTCGCAGAAGTTCGTGATCGAGAACCGCGCGATCTTCGAGCGCGCGGGACAGGCGGTGATGGCCAAGATCATGGAGAACGAGAAGGCCGCCGAGGCGCTGAAGGTGACCGGCCCCGGCCGCGTCGCCATTCCCGCCGTCAACGCCCCGGATCTGCAGAAGGAAGCGGCGAAGCGATAGGTCCTGCTCCACTCGTCGTCCCGGGGCGCGCGCAGCGCGAACCCGGGACCCATCACCACAGGATGCAGCTTTACGAAGACTCGGAGTTACTAGCCTCGCACCAAAGCTTCTCCCTGTGGTTATGGGTCCCCGCCTAGGCGGGGACGACATCCGAGGCAAATTGCGCCGGCAACTCTCGCATCATCGTGCCCGGATTGTGTTACGCTGGCGGAGCCTGCCAACCGGAGCAACCCTCATGTCGATGCAGAATGTGGCCGCAAGGGTGCCCGACTTCACCGCGCCCAAACGCAACGCTCTGACGCACATTCCCGGCGACGAAGGCTGGCCGATCATCGGCAAGACGTTGCAGGTGCTGGCCGATCCCAAGGGCCATATCGAGGCGAACGGCGCCAAATACGGACCGGTCTACCGCACGCATGTTTTCGGCGAGACCAATGTCGTGCTGCTCGGGCCCGAGGCCAACGAGCTCGTGATGTTCGACCAGCAAAAGCTGTTCTCGTCGACCCACGGCTGGAACAAGGTGCTCGGCCTGCTGTTTCCGCGCGGATTGATGCTGCTCGATTTCGACGAGCACCGGCTGCACCGCAAGGCGCTGTCGGTCGCGTTCAAGTCCGGGCCAATGAAGTCCTATCTCAGCGATCTCGACCGTGGCATCTCCGCGCGGGTCGCGCAGTGGAAGGCCAAGCCCGGCGAGATGCAGCTCTACCCCGCGATGAAGCAGCTCACGCTCGATCTCGCTGCTGCATCTTTCCTTGGCGCCGACATCGGACCGGAGGTCGACGAGATCAACCGCGCCTTCGTCGACATGGTGGCGGCTGCCGTCGCCCCGATCCGCCGCCCGCTGCCCGGCACCCAGATGGCGGCCGGCGTACGGGGGCGCAAGCGCATCGTCGCCTATTTCCGCGAGCAGATCCCGCTGCGTCGCGGCAATCATGGCGGCGATGACCTGTTCTCGCAGCTCTGCCGCGCCACCCATGAGGACGGCGCGTTGCTGTCCGAGCAGGACATCATCGACCACATGAGCTTCCTGATGATGGCGGCGCACGACACGCTGACCTCGTCGCTGACCTCCTTCATCGGCGAGCTCGCCGCCAATCCGGACTGGCAGGACAGGCTGCGCGGGGAAGTTTTGGCGCTCGGGCTGGCGGCGGATGCGCCGAGCAGCTTCGACGATCTCGAAAAGATGCCGCTTTGCGAGATGGCGTTCAAGGAAGCCCTGCGGATCAAGCCGCCGGTGCCCTCGATGCCGCGCCGCGCCATGCGCGATTTCACCTTCAAGGGCTTTACGATTCCCGCCGGCACCGCGGTCGGCGTCAATCCGCTCTATACGCATCACATGAAAGACATCTGGCCGGAGCCGGATTGCTTCGATCCGCTGCGCTTCACCGAGGAAGCGCAACGCAGCCGCCACCGCTTCGCCTGGGTCCCGTTCGGCGGCGGCGCGCATATGTGCCTCGGCCTGCACTTCGCCTACATGCAGGCGAAATGCTTCGCGCGGCACTTCCTGCAGAACATCGAGGTGTCGCTGGAGCCCGGCTACAAGCCGGACTGGCAGATGTGGCCGATCCCGAAGCCGCGGGACGGGCTGCGGGTGCGGGTGAAGGCGGTATGAATGACCGTGTCCCGGACGCGCGAAGCGCGAGCCGGGACCCAGAATCTCGCGCCACTTTTGTTTGGAGAGATGGGCCCCGGCTCTGCGGAGCGGCACTTCGCGCCGCACCGCGTCCGGGGCACGGGACCTCACTCAGATCGTAGGTCTCGTAGGATGGGCAAAGGCGCGAAGCGCCGTGTCCACGTTTCGTCGCAATGAGAAGTATTCGTGGGCACGCTTCGTTTTGCCCACCCCTACGGCACCCGTTCCCTGAGCAACTACGCCCCCTGATCGAACGCCTTGCGCAAGGCCACATAGCCCTGCTGCTGTTGGCTCCAGTTGCGGCCGCCGGTCATGGCGCCGTCGATGACGAGGTCGTGGCCGTTGATGAAGCTGGATTCGTCGCTGGCCAGGAACACCGCGGCATGGGCGATGTCGTCGGGAAGGCCGGCACGCGGGATCGGCTGCGCGGTCTTGTAGACCTCGCGCATCACCGCGGGCGTCTTCTCCGCGGCGTCGGTCGAGAGCCCGAGCGCCTTGCCGAAAATGCCGGTCGCGATCGCGCCGGGCGAGATCGAATTGACGCGCACATTGGACTCGCCGAGCTCCATCGCCACGCATTTGGTGAGATGAATCACCGCCGCCTTGGCCGCGCCATAGACCATCGAGGACGAGAACCCGGCGAGACGTCCGGCGATGCTGCCGTTGTTGATGATGCTGCCGCTTCCCTGCTTCTTCATGTGGGGCGCGGCGTGCTTCATGCCGAGCATGACGCTGCGCACCAGCGTCGCCATCGCCGCATCGAAGCGCTCGACCTCGAGGCCCTCGATGCCGCCGGTCTGCGCCGGGCCGCCGGCATTGTTGAACAGGCAGTCGATCCGGCCGAACTTGTCCACGGCCAGCGCGATCAGGGCCTGCATCTGGGCTTCGACCGTCACGTCGGTCTGGCGAAAGATGCAGTCGGCCCCGAGCTGCTTCGCCAGCGCCTCGCCCTCCGGTAGGCGGCGCCCCGCGATCACAATTTTGGCACCTTCGGCAACGAAGACTTCCGCAGTGCGCAATCCGATCCCGCTCGTCGCTCCCGTGATCACCGCAACCTTGCCGTCCAGCCTGCCCATGGAATGTTCCTGTTTTCGAACGATTTGATGCCAAATGGCGAACATCGGCCGCTGCCATCGCCGCGGCGGACACTATCCCTGCCTGCCTCCGCCAAGGCAAGCTATGCTTGTGCGGGCGGGATGCGTAACATCCTCATGGACCGATCGATTTTCGAACGCATATCGCAACTGGGCTGCGCATGGGGAAGCTGATCGACGAATTCCGTAGGGGCTGGCAGGGTGCGGCGCCGCCATCGCTCGGTCTGAGCATTGCGTTTGCGGTGGCCTGCCTGCTGGTTGCGACGCTGGCGCGCTGGGCTCTCGCGCATGTGCGGCCAGATGTCTACTTCACCCCCTACTTTCCGGCCGTGTTCTTTGCCGCCGCGTTCGGAGGCTTCCGGATCGGAATCGTGACTGCGCTCTTCGGCGGCGTGCTCGGCGTCGTCGTGAATTTCAGCGATGCCTTGGCCGATCACGCACGGTTTGCCCTGCTGGCACTTTATTGGGCGGTCTGTGCGCTCACCATCTGGGGCGTCGAGCACTATCGCACCATGCTGGCGGAGCAGCGCCGGATCTCCAGGCGGCTGATCGAGGAAGAAGACTATCGCAAGCTGCTGGTCGACGAGCTCCAGCACCGGCTGAAGAACAAGCTGTCGACGGTGCATGCCGTGCTGCACCAGGTGCTGCATGACCAGCCGCTGGTCTGGGCCCGGGTCGATCCGCGGCTGCGCTCGCTGGCCGCGACCGATGATTTGATCTCGCGGATCGACAAGGCCGGCTGCGACATCCGCGATCTCCTGATCTCGGAGCTCGGCCCTTACGGCCATGTCCGCTTCACGCTCAATGGCGAGCGACTGTTCCTGCCGCCGAAGCTCGCCGTCACGCTGTCATTGATGTTTCACGAGCTTGCTACCAATGCAGGAAAATACGGTGCGTTCTCCTCGCCCCGTGGTCTGTTGCAGGTGTCGTGGACCGTCAGCGACGACCGCCTGACCATCACCTGGGACGAAACCGAGGGGCCGAGCGTGGACAAGGTGTCCGAGCCGGGCTTCGGCACCAAGCTGTTGAAATCGGCACTGTCGGCCTTCGATGGCAAATCCGAGATCTCTTACTTGAAGACCGGGCTGCATTGCATCATGCAATGCCGAATCCCGCGAAGCGAATAGCATCGTGCGCCACGTGAAAGCGCACCCGCGGCCCTCGCCCGCGGTTTCGCATGCGCTGTTGACCCTCTGTTAATGACGATCGTCAGCGCGCGTCGCAACGCCGCAAGTTTTCTCCAAAACACCCCCGTATTTCTCCGGACCCCTTAACCAAACTTAAGAGGGAACAACGCAAGATCGCGTCCATTGCAAAGGCGCCGAAACAACAAGATTCATGACTTCTATGAACGACAACACATACTCCGGCGCGAATGAAGCCGAGCTCGGTTTTCTCAAGGAAATCGTTAGAATGCTGCCGGCCGGCCTGACCGTGCAGGACGCACATGGCGAGCTTCTGCTGGTTAACGACGCCGCGGCCGCGCAGCTCGGCATGGACGGCAGCCGACCATCACCCGATCTGGCGCCGCGCCGCGAAGCCTGCC
>NZ_JALBGZ010000319.1:0-7031 GCF_023006515.1 Bradyrhizobium sp. PRIMUS42 | reverse complement strand
GCCTTCGCGATGCTGCCGGCGCGTCGCGGCGGGCACTATCTCGCATCCGGCTGGCGCATCGGCCGGCCGATTGCGGAATGGCAACGCGCGGACTTCTACGGCCATTCCGGCGCACTGGCGGACGAGGCCGCATTCCGATCGATGGTCACGGAAAACGCCGAGCACCAGCGCGAAAAGCGTGCGCTCGGCCGCAAGGATTTGCGGTCCGCGGCGAACACGCCGTGGGGTGCCTCGCAAGGCGCCACCCTCTACGCCGAAGATGTGGTCTGCCACTCGACCGCAGGCCACGGCGGCTTTCACCTCTCCGCCGAGCGCAACCGCAAGGTCCATCCCATGCTGCGCTCGGAGGGTGGCTGGTACGAGGAAGACGCCGAATGGGCGATTGTCGCGATCACCTTTCCGCAGCTCTTCACGGCGTTCGAGCGGCGTTGCGCCGAGAGAACCATCAGGGACAGTTGGCCCGACGCCTGGGAGGCCATTTCCGGCACGATCCTCCAGGCGGGCGAGTCCCGCGAAAAGGATCGCCGCGCCTTCGACCACGCGCACGGGCGTGACTGGGTCGTCGTCTCTGCCATCACTTCCAAGCACGAGAGCGGCTTCGTCGAGGTCGTTGCGACGCTCGGCGGAAAGCGCGGGCCCGGGACTGAGGAGCGCCGCTTCCTCGTGCCGTCCGGCGAGTATCAGGTCGGACGCTTCGGCTTCGTGATCGACGAGGTCCGCCACCAGGTCTACGGCGGCCCCTCCGACTTCGTCGGCTGGAGGTGACCCATGCCCTGGCGCCTCATTGCCAAAGCCTTCGGCTGGCGCATGGCCACTGACGAGCACGGCGAAACGCCGGTCCTCGTCGTCCGGCATCCGCGGCTTCGACGGCATTTCACCGGCACCGACGCTTGGAGGTGCGCCGTGCGCGTATCCATCCATGCGCCGGAGCCCTGCCCGGCTGACGTCGACAGAAAGGAGATTCAGCCATGAATGCCTTGTCGCCGTCGATCTCCTCATGCGCGTGCACCATTATCCCGAGAGCGCCATCGGCTACGCACTCGACGGCATCCTTACGCCAGGCATGCGCAAGCACGCTGGCATCGATTCGGCGCGGGGCGTCGCTGGCGAAGACGTCGCTTCATCCATCGCCGCGGTGTCCCTCCCGGACGACAACACTCCCGACGAGTCCGCCTCCTCTATGGCCTGTGAGGACGGAGCGATGATTGAGCGTCAAGACCAACGCCTCCTGCTCGCGCGCATGAAAGCCGCGCAAGCCGAGACGCGGCGCCGTCTCGGCCTCATCGAGCGCCAGATCGCGTCACGGGCCGAACGGCTAACGATCACCGACCGGACGAAGCGAAAGCAGCGCGGCCGTAACGCATCGAGCTGGACGAGCGCGGACGAGCGGCTGTTTCAGCAGCATATCGCGGAGCTCGCCTTGGCCCGTCGCCGCGAGATCGATGCTCTCACCTGCAAGCTCGATCGGCAGGAGACGGCGATCGCCGAGGTTCGGACGCGCCATCGGGTTTCCGCTGCGTGGCGGTGAGAGGCGAAGAAGCCACCAATTCGAGCGCGAGCGACGCGTGCGAACGCTTCATGTCCAGGCGGGGAGTTCAGCGGGTTTGGCCCGACGTCTCACGGTTTCAGCGGCGGATGCCTTGGCCGTCACCCCCTCGGTTTGTGCTGCGGTCTGAACCGGCCGCGGTCCGCTTCAAGGGCAAGTCGCAAGCGATCGGCGGACGCCGTCTCGCGATGGGGAGCCGCGTTCTTCGCAGGCCTGAGGGCCCGCTCGGCCTTTGGCCCACCCATGCTCGCCTTGGCAGCCGCCGCCCCCTGAAGCGGCCCGCTGAAGCCGGTTCTGGTCGACCGCACCCGAGGGAGCGACGGCCAAGGGCCGATCGCTTCCCAAGGCGAAACCGAGAAAGGATCACATCATGACCAAGACCGCCCGCTCCCCCCGCTCCTCCGCCCGTGTCATCCCGCTCCGCCGCGGCACGACCCTCGAAATGGTCCGCCTCGTCTGTCCCGACTCCGCACAGACATTGCGCATCTCCGAGAGCTTCGGCCTCGCGGTCCTCGACAGCGACGGCATCCGCGACTTGCACGAGCGGCTCGTCATCGAGACCGCCGACGCGCTCAAGGATGGCCTGAGTGAACGCGCAATGCAGATCCACCTGCAACGGATCGTCGGTGCTTATGTCGGGTCGGCCCACGGCGCCGGCCAGTTCTACACCCGGGCAGTCACTGAAGCGCGAGATGCGACCGCCAAGCTCGCCAACGACAGCCGCGATGAGGACCTCGATGGTCCGGTCGGCTTCGATAGCCAAGCACAGCGCAAGCGAGAATTCGCCGCTGACATGGGCGCGCAGGCTCACGCGCTTCGCATGGCCGCCGAAGGCGCCGTCGCCGCCTACGAACAGGTCGTCGGCGAGACCTGGAAGCCTTTCGAGCGTCCCGTCGACAACACGACCGACACCGTCGGCCGCAAAGCGGCCAAGGCGCAGATGTCGGCGTTCGACTGACCGTCGGCGCGGGGCCTCGGCCCCGCGCCTCTTCCACTGTTCCCACCTGAAGGGCCGGTCCGCGAGACCGGCCCTTTTGGTATCGCCGCTAGCAACAAGAAGGAACCAGCCGCCTGCGCTGCTGGCCATCGTGGCTCCTCCCGATCCGTGGTCCTGCGCCGGACCCGACGTCCGCGCAACGGCTTCGCCGTCCTTCGCGCTGCTGCGGCCCTTCGGGTGCGCGAACTTTGGGTCCGGCGGTGGCGGACCCCGTGAGGAGCCGCGATGGGCGCGGCCTTCCGAACGGAGGATATTATAATGAGCAGGAACGAAGAAAAGTCGCGAGGCGACCTGTACGTCCGCATCACGGATCGCATCGTCGCCGAGCTCGAACGCGGCGTGCGCCCCTGGGTTCAACCTTGGACCGCCGCGAAGACGGCGGACCGCATCACCCGACCGCTGCGACACAACGGCCAGCCCTATACGGGCATCAACGTCTTGCTGCTTTGGTCAGAAGCCATCGCGCGTGGCTTCTGCTCGCCGATCTGGATGACGTTCAAGCAGGCCAATGAACTTGGCGCGCATGTCCGTAAGGGTGAGACCGGCAGCACTGTGGTGTATGCGAGCCGCTTCACCAAGACCGAGACCGACGCTCTCGGCGGCGAAGTCGAACGCGATATCCCCTTCCTCAAAGCCTATACCGTCTTCTGCGTCGATCAAATCGATGGCTTGCCCGCGCACTACTACGGTCGGCCGCCCGTCGTCGCATCACCGATCGAGCGCAACGCGCACGCCGACGCTTTCTTTGCCAACACCGGCGCGATTGTTCGGCACGGCGGCTCGATGGCATTTTATGCGCCCTCGTCCGATCACATTCAGATGCCGCCGATCGAAAGTTTTCGCGACACGGCCTCCTATGTCGCCGTCAGAGCCCATGAGACCGTGCACTGGACCGCTCCCGCTCACCGCGTCAATCGCGATCTCAGCCGTTACGGCAAGGATCGGAGCGAACGCGCGCGCGAAGAGCTGATTGCCGAACTCGGGAGCTGCTTCCTCTGCGCTGATCTCGGGATCTCTCCTGAACTGGAACCTCGGCCGGATCATGCAAGCTACCTCGCGTCGTGGTTGGACCTCTTGTCTAATGAGAAGCGCTTTATCTTCTCGGCTGCGGCGCATGCGCAACGCGCCGTTACCTATCTGCACGACCAGCAGCCGAAGGCAGTAGACGTCGAGGAGGCAGCATGATGAGCACACCGCGTAATTGGTGCCGGTGCTTGCCGGCCCTAAGTCATCCGGCGATCGTCGCAGAGACTGCAGCCCCTCGCTTGGCCGCTCGACGGCCGGGCCCCTTTATCCTGTGCTGCGGGACCTGACGGTGACTTGCTTGCCTTCCTTCGAAGGCGGACGAGTTCTGGGCTTTGCACGGGTCGTCGCTTTGCCAAGCAAATCTCGCTCGCGGCCTGCGGGTCCACCTTGAGGGCCGCGTGGCTCCTGACGGTCGAGTAGCGCTTGGCTTCCTGCTTCGGGCCTCGACCAGCAAGCCTGAGGAATTGTCAGATGTGTGCGGTGGGCGGTGATCGGGTTCTGTCCTCCGTCTGGGTTTCGATGATCGCAAGTCGCGTTCCTCGGATGTTTCTTCTGGCACACCCACGTCGTCCTCGATTTGGCATGTCTGACCGAAGGGCGTCGTCGCTTAAGCGCCGCCTCGCTCTTACCCCCGCAACAGCCGGTTACGACTTTCTTCCCCTGGACCGCTGCGCGTCCATTCCTCGCGCAAGACAAGAAAGTCGTGCCCTGCTGCCCTCTACTGCGTGCCGGCCCCTTCGGGGTGCGGATCGACCGCCTCCGGTCTGTCGCCAGCCATCGAGGCCGCGATGGGCGCGGCCCGGGAAACTGAAAGGACACCACAATGGCGACCATCGGCACCTTCACCTCGACTGGCAACGGCTTCACCGGCACGGTTCGCACCCTTGCGCTCAATGCCAAGGCCAAGCTGGTTCGGGTCGAGAACCCCTCCGACAAGGGACCGCACTTCCGCATCTTCGCCGGTAATGTCGAGCTGGGCGCGGCCTGGCAGAAGACCGCCAGGGATACCGAGCGTGACTATCTCTCGATCAAGCTGGACGACCCGAGCTTCCCCGCCCCGATCTACGCCACGCTGATCGAGGTGGAAGGCCAGGAAGGTCTTCAGCTCATCTGGTCCCGTCCCAGCCGGGACTGATCCCACTCACGGCAACGGCCCTGCCAATCGGCGGGGCCGTTTCTGCGTGAGCCGAGGTGGACGCACCGAAGGCGGGCTCCCTCCAACTGCTTTACCGCGCCGTCCCGCTTTTGCTTGCGTCGTTCTCGTTTAGACGCGCCTCGAGCGAGCTGATGCTGTCGAGCACGGCCTCGAAATCCGGTGGATCGCCGAAGATCATGCCTTGCATGGCCCGGTAGTCGACGCGCAACTGCGCGATCATCGCGTTATGCGGGGCGAGCGCGAACGAGCCGGGCACGGCACTCGCGAGATCGAAGTCCGGCCGATTGAAAAACATCCGGGCGTGCGCGACGCAGTCCGCGCCGAGCGTCTGCTCCGCGATGGCGGCTGCGCCGACCGGTGCCGCGGCGAGCTGGTGTAGATCATAATAATGACGGGACACGCGTTGGCCGCCCCCACGCAGCTCGCCGCGCTTGTCGAACCAGCGCCGCAGCCCGTGGAGGATGACAACCTTGTCCCAAAAGGTGCGTTCGGGATCGACCGTGCGCACGGCCGGCACGGTCAGGTCGAGCGCCGGCAGATCATCGTCGACATAGGGCTTGACCGGCACTTCGCTGTTCGGGTCACGCGCGGATTTCGCGCCCGACTCGAGCTTGATTGCTGCCCGCACGTAATCCGATCGCGGCGTCGCCGCGGGATACCAGATCAGCAGTGTCTGTCCGTCTGGATCGGTGTCGTCGGCTTCCACCCGTGCCGCGCCGGCATTGAGGCTGGTGGCCCGGAGCCGATCCTGTAGGATCATGGTCAACTCAGCGCGAAGCGGACCGTTGATGTAGGCCTTGCAGGCATCCTTGATCGCATCGAGACGTGCCTTGCGTTTTTTGCCGCTCAGTGCGTCGAGTTCCTCGATGGTCGCCGGCTCGCCGATGTCGTCCCGAAACACCGTGACGTCGATGTCTTCGGAGAAGCGGTTGATCAAACCGAACCCCTTTGACAAGGAGGTTCCGCCCTTGAAAAGGAGGCGCGGTCCTCCGTCTTTCAGGCCATTGAACAAGGCATCCAGCGTCCAGCAGACCCAGAAGTCCTTCTCGATATTTTGGGATGCCGTGCCGAGGCGCAGCGCCGTTGTGTCGAAGGCGCTCAACATCACGTCCGACCCGGCCGCGAGAACTTCGTCGAAAGCCGGGTTCATGTCTTCGCTGACCGGATTGCGCCGCGCTTGGCGGTGTGTGTCTTCTGAGTGGAGACTGCTTTGCGCTTGGGTCCGACGACGGCAACGTGATGTTGATCATCGTCACTGTCCTTCGTTCTATGTCGACGACGATCAGCATCATCATCATCGGCATGCCGACGACGAACGCCGGCATCGTTTTCGATGAGCGGCTTGAGAAACACCCACATCCATGTCGGAAGCGCCGTCATACCGGCGGTGAGATCGGCTTTAAGAGGCGGTCCCGCTGTTGGGTCTTCGAAAAGCTTGGTGAGCTTGCGCCTGACCTGATCGCTCTCCCCTTCACGACCCAAGAGATCGCGCAGCCAGTGAAGTGCTTGGACGACGCGCATCGCGGGTCGCCCAGCCCAGAACAATTTGCTGGCCGCGGTCGGGCGGAAGGTGATCGTCACGTTACCGAGCTTGATCGCACGGCGCCGCGCGTCAGTGTGCACCACGATTTTGGCCGGGACGGCGTCAGTCAGGCCCAAATCGTTCGCCGCGGTCATGCCATCGACAAGCATCCGGGTTTGGTCGCGTCGCCCGACGGCGTCGATGACCGAGCGCGGATCCGGCGGATTGGCTTTCTGGGTGAGCTTGTTGAAGCCAGGCTGATCGTAGAGCCCGCGATCGATCCGTCTGAGGGATTCGGCCTTCGTCAGCCGCTGCAACGTCTTATCGACGGCGTCCCGCGAGGCGAGATCGACGAAATCGCTGGGCGTCCAGACCTTGCGCGGCGCGTCGTCACGAATGCGGTCGAGCATGGCTGTCTTCAGATCGAGCGGGCTATTCATGTCCGAAAATTGTAGTGATTTTTCGGACAGATGGCAAGTTCGATGTCCGAAATACATATACAAACTTCGGACAGCCGATCCGACAGGCGCGCGGCCTTTCAGAGAATCCCCCACGCCCGATAGCGTCCCCTCCCCGTGGCCTCGCGCAAGCCGAGCTGGGCCACCAGGTCCTGCGCGGCGCGCGGCGTGATGCCGAGTTCCTTGGCGATCATGCCAGCCGAGACAATCGGGCGGGTCAGCACGTAGTCCAAAAGCGCCGGCAGCCGGGAGGTGGTGCGGCGGCCGTCGAGTTTGCGGGCGAGCAGGGTGCGCTGGTTCAGCCAGCGATCGTGGTCCTTGAGGCC